>NZ_KI912266.1:525341-550172 GCF_000235425.2 Pseudofrankia saprophytica | reverse complement strand
CGCGCCGGGTGGCGGCCCGCCGCGCGGGCTTCGCCGCGGCTGTCTCGCCGGTGGCTGTGGCGCGCGGCCGGCGGCCCGTGGTCCGGGCGGCCGCGGCCGGCGTGCCGCTCGATGCCGAGGCGCGTCGTGGGCGCCCCGTCGTCGTGGTCCGGCCGGCCGCCGGCGCTGCCGCCTCGGCCGCCGCCGGCTTGGGAATCGCCCGCGTGCCCGGAGCGGCGGCCTCCGCCGCCTCGGCCCCGTCCGTGGTGGGCGGCCTGGAGCCGGGTGTCTCGGCGGCGGTGCCGGGTTCCTCGACGGCCACGCCGGATGTCTCGCCGGCACCGTCGTCGGCGGCGGCGGCGGCCGCCACCGCGTTCTCCCGGCGGAACGCGTCGTAGATGTCGAGGATGACCTGCTTCTGGCGGGGGGTGAGGAACTCGTCGGCGAGCACGGCGGCGTGCAGGTTCTCGCCGCCCTCCCGCTCCTCGAGGATCCCGGCCTGCACGTAGAGGACCTCGGCGGAGATGCGGAGCGCCTTGGCGATCTGCTGCAGGATCTCCGCCGACGGCTTGCGCAGGCCCCGCTCGATCTGGCTGAGGTACGGGTTGCTCACCCCGGCCTGCTTGGCCAGCTGCCGCAGCGAGATCTGCGCCGTGCGCCGCTGGTCCCGGATGTAGTCGCCGAGTTCACGGACGTTCAAAGCCGCCACGGGCTCTCGACCTCCTTGCCAGACCGCCGCCGACACCGTCGTCACGCCGAGCCAGCCGGCGGCTGGAAGGCGGACCGGCCAGCTCACCGGCCGAGACGGCGGGTCGGCGCACGTTGCACACCGCGCCGACAATGGCGACGCTACGTCACGGTGCTAACTATGGCAAGCGGACAGTTAGCGCATCGCACGCGTGTCGGCGAGCACCTTCGACATGCCGAAGCCCGCCGACCTGGTGATCGGCGGGCTTCGGCTGGTCGTCTTCGGGTGGTCGTGCCGGGTCCCGGAGGCGCTGGTGTGCCGGTCTAACTGGTACGCCGGTCTAGCGGTCGCTGCCCGGCAGTAGGGCCCGATGGTTGGCGAGCTCGGTCTCTAGCCGGGCGACATCCTTCTCCCTGCCCGCCGCCCTGGCCTTCTGCAGCTTCTCCTCGAGCCGGCGGATGTTCTCGCGCATCTTCGCGGCGAACAGCGAGGTCTCCCCGCCCTGGCGTGACCAGCGGGCGTCGGAGGCTTCGCGGATCCGGTCGCTGATGGAGGCCAGCTGGCGTTCCAGCTGCCCGACCGCCTCGCGGGGCACCCGGCCGATGGCGTCCCAGCGCTCCTGGATCTCGCGCAGCTTGCGTGCCGACCGGTCCGTGTCCGCCGGGTCGAGCTCGGCGGCCTCGGCCAGCAGCGCTTCCTTGGCGGTCTGGTTGTCCCGCGCCTGGGCGTCGCGTTCGGCGTTCACCGCGTTGCGGCGGCTGAAGAACGCGTCCTGCGCGGCCCGGAACCTGGTCCACAGCTCGTCGTCGACGTCCTTGGCCGCGCGGCCCGCCGTCTTCCACTCGGCCATCAACTCCCGGTACCGGGTGCTCGTCGGCCCCCAGTCGGTCGAGCTGGCGAGCGACTCGGCCTCGGAGATCAACGCCTCCTTGCGCTCCTTCGACTTGGCGCGCTGGGTGTCGAGCGCGGCGAAGTGCGCCGTGCGGCGGCGGGCGAACTCCTCGCGCGCGGCGGCGATCCGACGCCACAGCCCGGAGTCGGTCCGCTTGTCGACGCCGGTGATCGCGCGGAACTCGTCGCCGATCGTCCGGAACCGCTCGCTGACCGCCTTCCAGTCGGAGCTCTTCGCCAGCCGCTCGGCCTCGGCGACCAGCTCCTCCTTGGCGGCGACCGCCTGCGCGGCGCGGGCGGCCCGCTCGGCCTGAGCCTGCGCCTTGCGGCCCTCGGTCACGCCGAGCAGCGCCGTCAGCCGGCCCCGCAGGGCATCGAGATCGCCGACGACGGCGGCCGTCGGCAGCCCGTCGAGCA
This sequence comes from Pseudofrankia saprophytica, assembly GCF_000235425.2. Taxonomy (NCBI): domain Bacteria; kingdom Bacillati; phylum Actinomycetota; class Actinomycetes; order Frankiales; family Frankiaceae; genus Pseudofrankia; species Pseudofrankia saprophytica. The sequence continues at coordinate 548,197 of NZ_KI912266.1, read as the reverse complement.
GCCGCTGCGCGCTGGCGGCGATCCCCACGGGGTCGACCCCGGGGATCGTCACCCGCTGTTCCAGCAGCACCACCTCGGCGGAAAGGTCGTCATAGCGGCGCACGAAGTGCGCGAGCCCTTCGTCAGGGCTGCCGGCCCGCCACGAGCCGACAGCGCGTTCGCCTTCGGACGTCCGTACGTAGACGGTGCCGTCGTCGGCGACTCGTCCCCACTCGGAGCCGGTCCCGTCACTCATCGCAATCCCAAGATCGACATCAGGTTGCCTGCCATTCTTGCAGGCATCGGGCCGGAGTGGGATCCCTGCCGGGGATCCCACTCCAACCCTGTCACCGTCATCGCCCAGACCGGTCGTGTTCACCTGCATGTCAGCCACGCTGGTGACCCTGGCACGACGGCCTCCGGTGCGCGAAAGAAGATCATTATTGCGCACCCTTTGGCGCTCTAGGCAGGCGACGTGTGGCGGGCCAAGATGCGTAAGCGTGACGAGAAGGGCGGGCGCCGGACCGCGAACCGGAGCCGGCGGTTGGCGGATCGGGGCGCTGCTGTTCCCCGCGCTCCTGGGGCTGGCCGTGTTCGTCCTCGGCCCCGCGCTGATCTCCGCCTTCACCGCCGGGACCGACAAGTCCCTGACGGGGCCGAGCTTCCACTGGGTCGGCACGGCGAACCTGCGGGAGGCGTTCGGCGACCCGGACTTCGGCAAGTCCGTCCGTAACACGCTGCTGTACTGCCTGCTGACCGTCATCCCCGCGGTGGTCGTCGGGCTCGCCCTGGCGCTGGCCGCGCAGAAGGTAACCCGCGGCTCGGCTGTCCTGCGACTGGCGCTGTTCCTGCCGGTCAGCGCGAACCTGGTGGCCATCGCGGTGATCTTCGCGTACATGTTCGACCCGAGTGGCCACGGGCTCGCCAACACGGTCATCGGCTGGTTCGGCGCCGGGCCGCGCAACTGGCTGGGAGACGAGGCGACCTCACTGCCGGTGGTGGCGCTGGTCGGCGGCTGGCGGTTGACCAGCTTCGTGTTCGTCGTCTACCTCGCGGGACTCACGACCATCCCGGCGTCGGTGTACGAGGCGGCCGAAGTCGACGGAATCCGCGGGTTCGCCCGGCTGAGGCACGTCACGCTGCCCCTGCTCGCGCCCACCACGATCTTCCTCGCGGTGTTCACCACGATCCTCACGCTGCAGACGTTCGAGACGGTCGCGGTGCTGACGCATGGCGGGCCGTTCCGATCCAGCGCGACGATCGTGTACTACATCTACGAGGTCGGGTTCACCGGTTCGTTCCGGATCGGCTACGCCTCGGCGATCGCGCTGCTGCTGATCCTGGGGATCATCCTCATCGGCATCCTCGGCTCCGTGCTCGGCCGACGGGCCAGGACACGGGCCGCCCGTGTCGAGGCCGACGGGGCCGACGCCGGGGTGGACGGCGCCGCGGGCGCCGCGCTGGTGGGCCTCGGCGTCGCCGGCGCGGCCGCCCCGGCGACGGAGGCGGCCCGGTGAGCCAGCCACCCCGCACCCAGCCGCCCGCCGGCCAGCCGCCGACGAGTGAACCCGCCGTGAGCGAGCCAGCATCGACCGAGCCGGTGACAGGTAGACACGCGCACCGGGCCATGCGGCCGGGCCGACCGAACAGCGGCCGGTTCGCGGGACTCGCCGGGCGAATCGTCGTCCTGACCGTTGGTGTGTTCTTCGCCCTGCTGCCGTTCGTCTGGATGGTCCGCACCGCGTTCGGGCCGTCCCAGTCGGCGCTGGGGCTCTCGTCGAACCCGATTCCGGAGTCCGTCAGCTTCGACGCCTTCACGCGCGCCTTCCGGGATGGCCATCTCGGAAGGGCGCTGCTCACCGGGATCGTCGTGAGTCTGGCGATCTTGCTGTTGCAACTGCTGACCGCCATCCCGGCGGCCTACGTATTCGCCTGGCTGCCCTTCCGGGGGCGCGGCGCGGTGTTCGCGCTGGTGCTGGCGACGTTGCTGGTCCCGAGCCAGGTGACCGCGATTCCGAACTACGTGACGATCTCCGCGTTGGGACTTTCGAACACCCGGGTCGGCCTGGTGCTGCCGTTCATGACAAGCGCGGCGTCGATCTTCCTGCTGCGCCAGTACATGACAACCATCCCGGTATCCGTCCTGGAAGCCGCCCGGATGGACGGCCTTGGACTGTTCCGCACGCTGCGGACCATCGTGGTGCCGCTGTCGACGCCCGCGATCGCCACCGTGTCGGTGTTCAGCTTCCTGCTGTCGTTCAACGAGTACCTCTGGCCGCTGCTGGAGGCTCGCTCGCCGGAGATCGCCACCCCGCCGCTGGCGCTGGCCACCCTGGTGGCCTCGCCCCCCACGGGCCTGCCGGACTTCGCGGAGCTGGCGGCCGGAGCGTTGATCATCAGCCTGCCGACGCTCGCCGTGTTCCTCATCGCTCAGCGTCGCCTCACCGCCGGCCTCACCGGCACGGGTGTCGGCGGCTGACCGATGTCCTCAGCCCGCAACCTCAGTCCGCAACCTCGGCGTCGACCTGGACGTCTCGTCGACCGTGCACGTCTCGTCGGTCAGGTACGTCGCGTTCTCGATCAGGGACGTCGTGCGCAGACCGTGCCAGCCAGCGCAGTGGAGGGATAGAACGTGATCCGCATCGACAGGTCCGGCCGCGCCGGAGCGGCCCCGGCGCGCCGGGGCCGAGCCAGGCTGGGCAGCCTCAGGCAGGCGCCGGTGCTGCTCACGGCGACCCTCGCTCTCGTCACCGCGGCCTGCGGCGGTGGCAGCGGCAGCTCCGACACCCCCGATCTGCGGCCGACCGCGCGCACGGCGGCCGCCGGCGTCGCGGGCGTCAACGGCGCGACCGCGTCGCCCGAGTGCGCGGCCAAGGTGAAGACGCTGACGTTCTACGGCGTCGCGTCACTCAGCGACGTGGCCAAGTCCGGCAAGGCGTACATGGAGAAGGCACACCCGGGCCTCACCGTGCAGCTCAACTCGACCGCGCCGAACTACGTCGCGCTCGTCCAGCAGATCTCCGCCGACCGGGCCGCCGGCAAGCAGACCGACGTCGCCGTCGCCGGGTTCGACCTGCTCCCCGTGTTCGCCAAGCAGCTCGGCGCCCAGACCCTCTCGCCCAGCCTGCTGCGCTCCACCTACGACCAGCAGTTCCTCAAGCTGGGCCAGGTCGACGGAAAGCAGATCGGCATTCCCGCGCAGGTCTCGATGCCGGTGCTGGTCTACAACGCCGACATCCTGGCCAAGGCCGGCGTCGACCCGAAGACGCTGACCACGACCGACGGCGTCCTGGCCGCCGCCGAGAAGATCAAGTCCTCGGGCGCGGGCGTCCAGCCGATCGACCTGCCGACCGGCCAGCAGTTCGGCCAGTGGTACCTCGGCTCGCTCGCCGAGTCGAAGGACACCTCGATCCAGAAGCCGGACGGCACGCCCAACCTGACCGCTCCGGCCGTCACCGAGGCCGCCCAGTTCCTCGCCAAGGTCGGCTCCTACGGCCCGCAGTCCGACGACCCGTCGCAGAACGGCCTGCTCCGGTTCGGCATCCAGAAGCAGACCGCGATGGTCGGCGCCACCGTCGCCACGCTCGCCGCCGGCCTGCGCTTCATCCGCGGCCAGGGGGCGAACGGCTTCAAGGCCGGCGCCGTGCCCTTCCCGACCCTGCCTGGCGGCACCGAGCACCTGACCGCCGGCGGCAACGCGCTGACGGTGCTGTCCACCGACAAGTGCCAGCAGGAGATGGCCACCGAACTGCTCGTCTCGCTGCTCGCGCCGGACGTCGTCGCCGCCGGCGTCGAGTCGGTCAGCTACCTGCCGGTGGACACCGCCGCCGCCACCCAGCTGGCCAGCTTCTACCAGGAGTTCCCCGAGCTGGTGCCGTTCAAGAACCTGGCCAGCTCGCTGACCCAGGCGCCGTCGTGGCCGGGCGCCCGCGGCGGCGAGGTCCCGCAGGCGATCACCGACCAGGTCATCCGCGCCATGACGGGCACCGACCCGACGACCGCGATGCGCGACGCGCAGACCAAGGCCGCGGAGCTGACGTCCTGACGGCGATCGGCGGCGCGCCCCGCCGGCGCGCCGGCGGGGCGCGCCGCGCTGGGAACGACGAGGAGCTGGAGTGACCGAGCTGGCCGTGCGGCCCGACGATGACGCGCTGGCGGCGACCGCCGCCGGCACCGCGGGCGTGCCGATCGACATGGAAGGCCTGGGCCGGGACTTCGGCCCGGTCCGGGCGCTTGCCGACATGAGCATGTCGGTACGCCCGGGGGAGATCGTCGCGCTGCTCGGCCCGTCCGGCTCCGGGAAGTCGACCCTGCTGCGGATCTGCGCCGGCCTGGAGGCCCCCACCTCCGGTCGGCTGCTGTTCGCGGGCGCGGACCAGGCCGGCCTCGCCCCGCACCAGCGGGACGTCGCCCTGGTGTTCCAGCACTACGCGCTCTACCCGCACCTCTCGGCGCTGGACAACCTGACGCTGGCGCTGCGCTACGGCCGGAGGATGTCCAAGTCCGCGGCCGTGGCGCGCGCTCGCGAGACGCTGGACATGCTGGGCATCGGGGCGCTCGCCGACCGCAGGCCGGCGCAGATGTCCGGCGGTCAGCGCCAGCGGGTCGCGATCGGCCGGGCGCTGGCCCGGCGCGCCCGGGTGGTGCTGCTCGACGAGCCGATGTCCGGCCTGGACGCGAAACTGCGCGTCGAGCTGCGGGTCGAGATCGTCGCGCTGCTGCGCCGGCTCGGCTCGACCGCGCTGTTCGTGACCCACGACCAGTCGGAGGCGATGGCCGTCGGCGACCGGGTCGCCGTCCTCAACGGCGGCCGCCTGGAACAGCTGGGCACCCCCGACGAGATCTACGACCGTCCCGCGACCCGCTTCGTCGCCACGTTCGTCGGCAGCCCGCCGATGAACGTCCTCGACGGAGCGCTCGCCGACGGCGTCCTGCGCGGCCCTGGCTTCGTCGTCGCCGCCCCCGCGGGTGCCGTCGCGGTGGGCGTGCGCCCCGAGGGCCTCCAGCTCGCCCTCGCGACGGCCGGTTCCCCGGGCGACCCGGGCGACCCTGGTGGCCCGGCGGGCGCGCCCGCCGCGTCGGCGGCCGCCCAGCCGGACAGCTCCCTGCGGATCGTGGGCAGCGTCGTCGTCTCGGAGCGCCTGGGCGCCGAGCGGGTGGCCTACGTGCAGACCGCGGCCGGCGCGGTGGCCGTCCGCGTCCCCGCCCGCCAGACCGAGGCGGGCGGAACGCCGGACGCGACGCGTTCCGGGGCCTCGGTCACGCTGACGGCTCCTGCCGCCGCGCTGGCCTTCTTCGCCGGCGACGGAGCGCTGATCGGCGTCGCCTAGCCGCGGCGGACGGACCGCGAGCCCGCCTCCCGGGCGGCGGGCTCGTTGTTCGCGGTGAGCCGGTACGCGGCGCGCTCGAGCGCCGGCAGGATGGCGGTGTTGTCGAGCTCGCCGGCCGCGAACCGGGCGACCACGGCATAGGCGACGTTGGTCAGGATGAGGGCGATGTCCGCCACGTAGCCGGGCTCACCGGCCGCCAGCACGGCCCGCCCGGCGGGTTCGATGATGGCCGCGGTCTGTCGTTCGAGGCGTTCCCCGCCCGGCGTCGTGCGGGCGCGGTGGTAGGCCTCGAGCATGCGCGGGCTGCGCTCCCACGGTTCGAAGACGTGCCGGAACACCCGCATGAGGCCGTCGTAGAGGGTCTCGTCGGGCGGCGGCGGTGGTACCGGCGCGCAGTTGTTCCTGGCCAACCACCGTTCGACCGCCGCGACGATGAGCTCGTCCCGGGTGGGGAACAGCTTGTAGATCGTGGCGAGTGAGACGTGCGCCTGGCGGGCCACGGCGCGCAGCTGGACGGCGTCGTAGCCCTCGGACTCCAGGAGCGCGAGGACGACGTCGACGATGACGTCGGTCTGCCGTGACTCCGCCACCGGGCCTCCGTGTCTCTGGTTCGCTCCGTGCGGGCACGGCGCTCCGGCCCCGTACTCGCTTCGCTCCCACGGGACCTCCGCGCCGTGTCCTCCTCCGCTCACGGGCGCTGCGGCGACCTCGCTGCGGCCCGGCCCACGTCGCTTCGCTCGTGGGCCGGGCCTCCGCGAGGTGCGCCTCCGCGCCGGGTCGGGACGTCACGCTTGAACCCTCTGGTGGCAAAGGACGGGAAGGGACTGCTTGACGGTCCTAGAGTAACGTGGTTACCTCGGTAACCACGTTACTCGGGTGTCTGGTCCTGGTTCCGGCGAATCCGTCCGGTGCCGCCGACTGGTTCCCTCACCGCGGAGGAGGCAGGATCATGGCGACATACGTCCTGGTACACGGGGGTGGCCACGGCGGCTGGTGCTACCAGCCCGTCGCCCGGCTGCTTCGGGCGGCCGGACACGAGGTCTACGCCCCCACACTGACCGGGTTAGGGGAACGGGCCCACCTCGTCGGCCCGCACGTCGACCTAGACCTGCACATCCAGGACGTCGTCGCGCTGCTGCACCACGAGAACCTGCGCGACGTGATCCTGGTCGGGCACAGCTATGGCGGCATGGTCATCACCGGCATCGCGGACCGGGCCGCCGACCGGGTCGGGCGTCTCGTCTATCTGGACGCGGCGAACCCGGTCAACGGCCAGTCGCTGCTCGACGTCGCCGGGCCGATCATCGCGGCGACCCGCCCGATGGGGAAGGTTGTCGACGGCGTCGAGCTCGTGCTCATCCCGTTCCCCGAGGCAGGCGCCTTCTACGGCGTGACCAACCCCGACGACATCGCCTGGATGGCCGACCGGTTGACCCCGCACCCCTGGCGGTGCTTCGAGCAGCCCCTGACGCTCACCAACGAGGCCGCCTTGTGGGCGATCCCGCAGTACCACATCATCTGCACGTCGACGCTGTCCACCAGGGATCCCGAGCTGATGGGAAAGGCACGCGCCGCCGGCCGCCTCTGGACCATCGACACCGGCCACGACCTAATGATCACCGAACCCCAGGCCACCGCCGACGCCCTTATTGAGGTGGCCAAGGCTTAGCCCGGTTCGCTCCGGAACAAACCTCGGGTCGGGCGGGAAGGTTGTTTCCGGTTCGCTCCGTGCGGGCACGGCGCTCCGGCCCCTTACTCGCTTCGCTCCCAAGGGACCTCCGCGCCGTGTCCTCCTGCGCTCACGTGCGCTCCGGCGACCTCGCTGCGGCCTCCCCACGTCGCTTCGCTCGTGGGGAAGCCTCCGCGAGGTGCGCCTCCGCGCCAGCTCGGGTGCGTGCCGCTGTGACGGCACCAGCCCGAAGCCACAGCGCTCGTCTGGGCACTTCGCTTCGCTCGTGGCGGTCTTCGCGCCCGTTCGGGCACTCCACGAGCGCAGCGAAGTGGCCGTATGGATGGGCCTGCTGCGGGTGGGTGACGTTCAGCGGCGGGTGACCGTGCGGCGCGGAGGCGCGCCTCCGCGGAGGCCCGGCCACGGAGCGAACCAGCAATCAAGCGATTTCGGCTAGTTGGGCGTCCAGGTCGCGGGCGGCGGGGATGGTGGCGTGGCGGCGGAGCCGGCGGCGGACCTCGTCGGCGCGGCGGGCGTTGCGCCGGGACCGAGTGACGATCAGCAGCGGAACGGCCTCGGCGGCCAGGGCGCAGCCGGTGTCGAGGTTGCCGAGGTCGATCTGGACGCCGGCGCGGCGCAGCAGGTAGGTCGCATGGTCGCGGACCTTCTCGGCCGGATGGCTGGCCAGCGCGTTGCCGAGCCAGCGGTCGGCCGACGGCAGATGGCCGAGGTCGATGTAGCAGCAGCCGACCTGGGCCTGGAACTCGGCCTCGTCGAAGTAGACGGCCCACGGCGGCTCCTGCGGCCGGGCGCGGCTGAACGCGGCCTCGGCGACGGCGAGCTCGCGGGTGCAGGCGACCTGGTCGCCGAGCGCCGCGTGCGCCCTGGCCTTGCGCATGTGCAGCATCGCGCCGACCCGGCCGGTGGTGGCGCCAGCGGTGCGGACCGCGGCGTCGGCCAGCTCGATGGCCTCGGCGGGCCGGGAGAAGTCGACGCACTGCAGCGACATGTTCTTCAGCACGTTGGCGCCGAGCAGCCGGTCGCCGCCGACGTGGGCGGCGTGCAGGGCGGTGACCCAGTAACGCTGGGCGGCGGTCTGGTAGCCGGCGTCGAACGACACCCAGCCGGCGAAGCGGGCGAGCTCGGCGGCGACGATGTGCAGCTCGCGGCCGATCTTCTCGGGGTAGCGCCCGCGGGCGAGGAGCTCGGCGACGACGCCGAGCTCCGCGTCGACGAGGCGGCGCACGCTCTCGCCGCCGAGGCGGTCGTCCATCACCCGCAGGCCGGGGATGTTGTGCGCGATCCGGTGCACGATCTGCTCGTCGACCAGGCCGCCGTCCAGCGCGCCCAGGAGGCGGGCCGGCTCCAGGCCGAGCCATTCGGTGGCGAGGCTCGCGACTCCGGGCCCGCTGATGGTGAGGAAGCCCCGGCGGTCGGTCAGTGCGTCCTGGACGACGTCGGTGAGCGCGGACAGGCTGCCGGCCTGGGTCCAGGGGTAATCGGTGCGCACGTTGTCGCCGGTCGGGAGCCACGACGGCCAGGGATGGGATTCCAGCCGCTCGGTGGGCACGCCGAGCTCGGTGGCGAGCGCCAGCTGGGACACCCGGTCGGGGACGACGCCGCGGTGCTCCCAGCGCCATACCTTCTGCCGTTCCGCTGCCATGTTCGCCACCCCCAGGTCGCGGGCCCGTTTGGCGACGACCCGGGCGAGCTTCTGGTACGACCAGCCTCGCTGGGCGCGGACGAAGGCCAGTGGGTGTGCACAGGCCTGGGCGTTCTCCGTCAGCATCGACGATCTCCTCGGAATTGCGTGCACGGTTATCCGTTGGCGACAGCTGTGCTGAGGGGCGGACAGGACGCCGTCGGCTTGTCCGCTCCCGCGACCGTCCGAAGCTCAGGGATCAAGCGCTCCGTGATGGTCGCTGTCTGTCGCCCGATGGACGTTTCGTAGGCGCATGGCAACGCTATGTCGCGACATCTGCTATCGATAGCGCTGAGCGCGGTGCGATGTGTGCATTGGTGTCACAAGGAGCCCACTCAGGGGTCGGAATTGCACACCCCCGGCGGAGGGGGGCCAAGTGCTCAGTCGGCCGGCTCCGGCCTCTAGGCCGCTGACCGGGTCAAACGGTGCCGCGATTGGCGCCGGTGGAAGACGTCCGGCCGCGTGGCGGGACCGTGCAGTCGCGAGTGGCTACTGCACGGGGGCAAAAGACCCGGTTGACTGCACTCGCGGGCGTGCTGGCACTCGCGGGCTACTTATCGCCCGACGTAGCCCGGTCGAGGCGAATTCTCCCGGTTTTTGCCGTACCCGCAGCGCGCGCCGCGACGCGTGCCGGCCCGGGGCTCAATGTCACGATCCGTGATCAAGTTGGTTCTGTGATCAATGGTGGTTCATGAGGGGAGACCTGGTGAAGGGAGACCTAGGGGAGACGTACGGACGTACGGACGGCCGCCGCCCGGCGAAACCAGGCGGCGGGCGTCCGAGGAAGCCGTCAGCGCAGGACGTGACCAGCGGGGCGGTCTGGGCGCACGGGACCGGAGTCGGGGTCGATCTGGGCGGCGACCTCGTGCCCATCCGGGTCGGTGACGACGAGGGCGGCATCGTCCGGCACGGCGCGCTTGAGCATCGCCAGCGCCACGGGGCCGAGCTCGGCGTGCGTCTGGGACGTGCCGACGAACCCGACCTGGCGGCCGGCGGCCGTCACGGGTGAGCCGGGCGCGGCGAGGGCCCCGTCGAGGTGCAGCAGGACCAGCCGGCGGGGCGGCCGGCCAAGGTTGTGGACTCGGGCGACCGTCTCCTGGCCGCGGTAGCAGCCCTTGTCGAGGTGCACCGCGCTGGTGAGCCAGCCGACCTCGTGCGGAATCGTGCGATGGTCGGTGTCGAGGCCGAGCCGCGGCCGGTGGGCGGCGACCCGCTCGGCCTCGAAGGCGCCGATGCCGGCCGGCTCCACCCCGGCGGCGCGCAGCCGGGCCGCGACGTCCCCGAGCCGGGCCCGCTCCACCAGCAGGTCCACGCCGTACGGCATCCGCCGGGCGAGCACGCCCGGTCCGAACCGGGCCAGCGGGTAGGGACCCGCCTCGATGGGGAGTCCCGCGGCGCTTCCGGCCGGCGGGGTGGCCCAGTCCGTGGGCACGCCGCCGTCGCCCTCGGCGACCCCGTCGCCCAGGGCGTCCGCGACCGCCTCGGCGGCGCGCGGGCCGAGGACCGAGAGCACGGCCGTCGTCGCCGTCGCGTCCGCGGGCTCGACCCGCAGCAGGAAACGCATCGACTCCAGGAACGCGAGCAGCGGGCCGGCGCCGCCAGCGGAGGCGGAGGCGCGAGAACGCTCGTCGTCCCCCGCGCCCGCGGGAGCGCCGCGGCCGGGCTCCACGTCGATCCAGGTGGTGGCTCCGTCGTCGGCGATGACCAGGTGGTGCTCGACGTGACCGTGCGGCGAGAGCAGCAGCGCCTCGGTACCGCGCATCGGGCGCAGCGCGCTGAGGTGCTGCGACGTCAGGCTGTGCAGCCAGGTCAGCCGGTCGACGCCGTCGACGCGCAGCACGCCCCGGTGCGAGCGGTCCACCAGGACCGCGCCGGCGGCGGCCCGGCGCTGCTCGCGCAGTGGGTCCCCGTAGTGCGCGGCCACGCCGGCGTCCGGGCCGTCCGCGGCGACCGCCCCGGGCAGGTCCAGCAGCGGCGAGCGGTAGCCGGCGGCTGTCACCGCGTCGGAGTCGGTAGCGGCCTCGGCCGGGGAGCTGCTCATGCCTGTAGTCAACCGCCGGCGCGCGCGGAACAGTCCGCGCACCGGCCGGCGAGCGCGACGTGGTCGACGTTCAGGGTGAACCCGAGCTCCTCGCGCAGCGTGTCGACGAGCCCGGTGAGCCGGTCGGGGGAGAGCTCGCTGATCGTTCCGCAGCCGCCGCACACCAGGTGGATGTGCCGGTCCTCCCCGGTGACGTGGTAGGTCGGCGCGCCGTGGGTGAGGTGGGCATGGGAGACCAGCCCGAGCTCCTCGAGCAGGTCCAGCGTGCGGTAGACGGTCGAGATGTTGACGGTGGCGGCGGTCCGGCGCACCTCGGTGACGATCGCCTCCGGCGTCGCGTGGCCGAGCTTCGCGACGGCTTCCAGCACGAGCTGACGCTGTGGCGTCAACCGGTACCCGCGGTCGCGCAGCCGATCCTGCCAACCCTCCTGGCCGCCAGCGAGGTCCGAGACCCCGGCCGGCGAGGCGGAGGCTGGCATGCCGGGAGGCGGCGCCGAGTGGGCGGGCGCCGTGCCTGCCGGCGTGGCCGGCTGCGGGTAGACCTTGGCGGTCATGCCGTCAAGTCTAGGCGGACAGCGCCTGGGCGATCGCTGGTCGGGGGTCGAGAAAAGGCGTTGCCCTCCCGCCCCGGTCGCGCGTAGCGTCGTCGGTACACGGGAAGGGAGGTGGTCCGAAGTTGTGTAATTCTTGGACTCGTGAGGTGACTGTCAGCTAGCCGGTCTCGTGGTCCTCACCGAGCGGGATACGTCCCGATCCGGGTGCCCATGAGCCCCGGCCGGCGAGTACCAGGCAGTTACCGGGCCCCCGGGTGTCGTCGTAGTCCCGACGGCCCGCGCCGTGTGCCATGCACCGACGCGGAAGCACCCGGGGGTTTTTACGTTTCCGGGCTTGTCGGGCACGGCATGTAATCCTTCTCACACCCACGGCTACCAATGTCGGCCCCGAGTGGGGTCTGGCCGGAGGCGGGGCGTAGCGGGCAGGATCGTGGCATGCCGACCCTCGTCCTGCTCCGCCATGGTGAAAGCACCTGGAACCAGAAGAACCTGTTCACCGGCTGGGTGGACGTCGACCTGTCCGAGAAGGGCGTCAAGGAGGCCACTCGCGGCGGCGAGCTGCTGCGCGAAGCCGGTGTGCTGCCGGACGTCGTGCATACGTCCCTGCTGACCAGGGCGATGCGGACGGCCTGGATCGCCCTCGACGCCGCCGGGCGGATGTGGATCCCGGTTCGTCGTAGCTGGCGGCTCAACGAGCGGCACTACGGCGGCCTACAGGGCCTCGACAAGGCCGAGACGCTGCAGAAGTACGGCGAGGAGCAGTTCATGCTCTGGCGCCGTTCCTACGACACTCCTCCGCCGGAGATCACCGAAGGCCAGGAGAGCGGAGTCGACGAGCGCTACGCGCAGCTCGCGCCGGACCTCGTGCCGAAGACCGAATGCCTCAAGGACGTCGTCATCCGGATGCTGCCCTACTGGTACGACGCGATCGTGCCGGACCTGCGGGCCGAGCAGACCGTGCTGGTCGCCGCGCACGGCAACTCGCTGCGCGCGCTGGTCAAGCACCTCGACGGGATCGGCGACGCGGATATCGCCGCCCTCAACATCCCGACCGGCATCCCATTGCGCTACGAGCTGGACGCCGACCTGAACGTGGTCTCGTCCGGCTACCTGGACCCCGACGCCGCCGCGCTGGCCGCCGCCGCCGTGGCGGCCCAGGGCAAGAAGAAGTAACCCCGGACCTGGAGCCTGGACGGCGGGGCAGGTCGCCCGCCGTCCAGGCTCGCCCGGCTTATTCCTTGACGCCGGTCACGAGGTAGACGACGCGGCGGGCGACCGAGACCGCGTGGTCGGCGTAGCGCTCGTAGAAGCGGCCGCACAGGGTGATGTCGATCGCGGCCTCCATGCCGTGTGACCACGGCCGCTCCAGCAGGATGTGGAACAACTGGCGGTGCAGGTGGTCCATCGCGTCGTCGTCGGACTCGAGCTCGCGGGCGAGGTCGGTGTCGCGACTGGCGATGACGGAGCCGGCCTTGGCGACGATCCGCTGTGCGACCTGGCCCATCTCGGTGATCGTGCCCTGCAGCTCCGGGGGGACGGCCTTGGCCGGGTAGCGGCGCCTGGCCACCTTCGCCACGTGCAGCGCGAGGTCGCCCATCCGCTCCAGGTCGGCGACGATCCGCAGCGTCGTGACGATCACCCGGGCGTCGGTCGCGACCGGGGCCTGGCGGGCCAGGTTGTCGAAGGCGCGCTCCTCGATCTCGTTGCGCAGCAGGTCGACGGTCTCGTCGGCGGTGATGACCTGCTCGGCGAGCTGGAGATCGGCGTCGAGCAGCGACGTGGTCGCGCGCGCCATCGCGGAGGCGACGAGGTTCGCCATCTCGACGAGGGAAGCCGTGATGCCCTCGAGCTCTTCTTGGAAGACGTCACGCACCGGTGGACTCCTCTTCATGCTGTCTGTCGCCATGGTCGTTCGGGTCCAGGTGCCCGCCCGGCGCGCCGCCGTACCCGGCCGCGAGCCGTGATGGCCGGGACGCCGCCGTCGGCGGCGAGGCCGGACACGGCTGTGCCGTGGCATGGCCCGGGACTCGTCGACCCGAGATCTCTGCACTTCGGATGCGTCGAAGATGCGGTGACCCCATCGCGGGCCGGTGAACGTTGACGTTAGTGGGGATGAACACCTGGCGACGAACCACTGATTAGAACCGTCCGACCGCCCGCGGAGGGCCGGACGGCACCTAGCATTCGGCGCGTGGGCGACAGGTCGGTGAATGATGTGACAGGCATGCTACGGTACGCAGTTCCGCCCATGCTGGCCTGCCTCGCCGCGCAGACATCCAACGCGTTGGGTCTGACTGTCCGGCATGACGCCGCCAGGCGCGCGGCGGGCGGCCGGTTCGCGGTGGCAGGCGGATGACGTCGTCGACGCCGCCGCCCGCCGGGGCGGCGCGCTCAGCGGACGTGCGGCCGGCGACGCGGCGGTCGCACGCCGCCCAGGCCGGCGCGCAGGCCGATGACCCCGATGTCACGCTGCCAGCCAGCCAGCTGCGTCGGCTGGTCGCGGCGCTGCCGTCCGGCGTCGTCGTGCTGACCGTGAACGACGAGGTCGCGATGGCGAACCAGGCCGCGCACTCGATGGGCGTGGTCACCGGCAGCAAGGTCGCCGTGGCATCGGTCCTGGCGCTCGTGCAGCGCACCCGGGAGGCCGGCACCGGGCTGGACGGTGAGCTGGACCTGCCGCCTGTGCCTCCACCCCCGCTCACCCGGCCGCGGCCCGACCAGGAGGCGGTCGCCGTGCGAGCGCGAACCCGGCTGCTCGGCGGCAAAGGTCATATAGCGGTCATTCTCGATGACGTCACCGAGTCCCGGCGGGTCGAGGCGGTCCGGCGGGACTTCGTGGCCAACGTGAGCCACGAGCTCAAGACCCCGGTCGGCGCGCTGCATGTGCTCGCCGAGGCCGTGCACGCGGCCAGTGAGGATCCGGTCGCCGTGCGGCGGTTCGCCGATCGGATGACGCACGAGTCGGCCCGGCTCGCCCGGCTGGTGCAGGAGATCATTCACCTCTCCCGGCTGCAGGGCGCCGACCCGCTGCCGGTGATGAGACCGGTCGCGGTGGACAACGTCGTGGCCGAGGCGGTGGACCGCAACCGGCTGGCGGCGCAGAGCCAGGGGATCTCGGTGGCCATCATCGGCCAGACGGATGCCGGGGTGGTTGGGGACGAGGCCCAGCTGGTGACCGCGGTGGCCAACCTGCTGGAGAACGCGGTGAACTACTCGCCGCGCGGCACCAGGGTGGGGCTAGGCGTGCGCTGCATCGGTGACACCGTGGAGATCTCCATCGCGGACGAGGGCATCGGCATCGCGGAGAAGGACCTGGAGCGGGTCTTCGAGCGCTTCTACCGGGCCGACCCGGCGCGCTCCAGGGAGACCGGCGGCACCGGGCTGGGCCTGGCGATCGTCAAGCACATCGTGACCAACCACGGCGGCTCCGTCGGGGTCTGGAGCGCGGAAGGTGCCGGCTCGACGTTCACCTTGCGCCTGCCCGCGTACCTGGACGACCAGGCCGACAACCCGGATTTCGATCTCGACGACGTGGCGGACCAGGACGAACTTAGGGAACAGGGCACGGGTGACCACATGGCACGTAACAATCAGTTAACAGACGGCTCGTCGAAGGACGGCCGGCCGGCAGATCAGCAAGTTCTCGAGCAGTGACCGCCATAGAGCACCGGCCGTCGTCGGCCCGGTCACGCGTGACCACATCGACGACGGCCCGCGAAAGGAAGAGTGACCGGTGACCCGCCTGCTCGTGGTGGAGGACGAGGAGTCCTTCTCGGAGGCACTGTCCTTCATGTTGGAGCGCGAGGGTTTCGACGTCGCCGTGGCGGCGGACGGGCACGCCGCGCTGTCGGACTTCGAACGGCACGGGGCGGATCTCGTGCTGCTCGACGTCATGCTGCCGGGCCTGTCCGGCACCGAGGTGTGCCGGGCGTTGCGGCAGAAGTCCTCGGTGCCAGTGATCATGCTTACCGCCAAGGACAGCGAGATCGACAAGGTGCTCGGCCTGGAGCTCGGGGCCGACGACTACGTCACCAAGCCGTTCTCCTCGCGTGAGCTCGTCGCCAGGATCCGGGCGGTGCTGCGCAGACGCGGCAGCGAGCCGGATGAGACCGCGCCCGTCACCCTGGAGGCCGGCGGCGTGCGGATGGACGTCGAGCGACACGTCGTGACCGTGCACGGCGCGTCGGTTGCCCTGCCGCTCAAGGAGTTCGAGCTGCTGGAGATGTTCCTGCGCAACACCGGCCGGGTGCTGACCCGCGGGCAGCTGATCGATCGTGTCTGGGGCTCGGACTACGTCGGCGACACCAAGACGCTCGACGTTCACGTCAAGCGGCTGCGGGCGAAGATCGAGTCGGAGCCGGGCAACCCACGCCACCTCGTAACCGTCAGAGGACTCGGGTACAAGTTCGAGCCGTAGGCGGCCCGGTCGTATGCCGGGTCCGGTCGGCGTTCGGCGGCCGCGTCCGCCCGAGTCTCGCGGTCACCGTGCGATTGGCGCCGGTGGGCGCGCAGTGAGGGTGCGCGGAGCCCGCGGTGGGGTACGGCGGCCGGCGCGTAGCCTCGTTGGTTGCTCGATGTCCGGCAGGTATGGGGGGACAAGCGATGCGGCTGAGGTTCTCGCCGACGGCCAGGGCGGTGGCCGGGAAGGCTGAGGCACGCGCGGGGGATTCCGACGCTCCGCGCGGCGTGCCGGGTACGGCCGTGGCGCGGCGTCGCCTCGCGGTCGTGTCGGGGTCGCTGGTCCCGGCGGGTCCCGTGGGCGCGGGCGGTGGCGCCGCGGGGGCGGCGAGCTCCGGCGAGGTGGTGCCGGCGGGTGCGGCGTCGTCCGGCCAGCGGCGCGTCACGGCGGTCGCCCTGCCGGCGCCGCCGGGCCAGCCGATGCGGCTGGGTGTCATCGACATCGGCTCGAACACCGTCCACCTGCTGGTCGTCGACGCCCACCACGGCGCGGCGCCGCGGCCCGCGGCGAGTGTGCGGGTGCCGCTGCGGCTCGTCGAGCTGCTGGACGGCGACGGCGGGTTGTCGGTGAGCGGTGAGCACGCCCTGATCGACTGCATCCGCGATCTGCGCCGGCAGGCCGAGGAGCTCGCCGTCTTCGATCTCGTGGCGTTCGCCACGTCGGCCCTGCGCGATGCCACGAACAGTGATGAAGTTCTCGTCCGGCTGCGCTCCGTGACGGGCGTGGCGGTCGACGTGCTGCCGGGCGAGGACGAGGCCCGGCTGACCTTCCTCGCGGTGCGCCGCTGGTTCGGCTGGAGCGCGGGGCGGCTACTGGCGATGGACATCGGCGGTGGCTCGCTGGAGATCGGCGCCGGGATGGACGAGGAGCCGGATGTCGTCGCCTCGCTGCCGCTGGGCGCGAGCCGGCTGACCAGGGACTGGCTGACCTCCGACCCGCCGACCAACCGGCAGCTGGCCGAGCTGCGCCGCTACGTGCGGGCCCAGATCGCGCCGGTGGTGGGCAAGCTCTACCACGTCGGCGAGCCGACCAGGGCCGTCGCCACGTCGAAGACGTTCCGCTCGCTGGCCAGGATCGCCGGTGCCGAGCCCTACAGCCGTGGTCCCTACGTGCGCCGGGTGCTGCGCCGCAGCGACCTGGAGGCCGCGGCGAAGACGGTCTGCCGGATGCCGTCGGCGGCGCGGGTCTCGTTGCCGGGGGTGTCCGCCTCCCGCGCGGGCCAGCTCGCCGCCGGCGCGGTGGTCGCGGCGGAGACGATGGACCTGCTCTCGGTCGACGAGGTCGAGATCTGCCCGTGGGCGCTGCGGGAAGGCATCATCCTGCGCCGGCTCGACACCCTGAACTTCGGCTGACCCGGCCCGTCCCCGTGGCGGCGCCTCGCGTCCGGCCGGTTGGGCCGTTTCGCCCCCTCCATGGAATCCGCGGATACGCAGGGTGAGATCGTCCGGAGACGGTCGGACGGGCGTGCTCTGCTCGATGGCCTAGCCTGAGATGCGGGCCGGTCGCCCGCGGCGGGGGCCCCGCGGTGGCCGTGACGGACCGCGGTGGGCAGATGGTGTGCGCGGATGGTTGCGCCCAAGGCGCGGCCGTGCGGCTCGGGAGGCGGAAGAGGGTGTTCGAGTGCGGGTGAGACGCGACCTCGGACGAGAGGCCACCCAGGTGGCGGCCGTGGCCGACACTGACGGCGCGGGTCACGCCGCGACGTCGCACACCCCGCTGTCGGATCCGGCGAACGGCGTGAAGCCACGGAAGATCGTCGCTGTCCGTAACGTACCGGAGCGGGCGGCGCGCATCCCGGCCGCGAAGATCGCGCTGTCCACCGCGTCGACCTATCCCGAGTCGACACCCGCCGCGTTCGAGATGGCCGCCCGCCTCGGCTACGACGGCATCGAGATCATGGTCTGGACGGACCCGGTCAGCCAGGACGCCCAGGCGCTGCGCCGGCTGGTCGACTATCACGGCATCCCGGTGCTGGCGATCCACTCGCCGTGCCTGTTGCTCACGCAGCGGGTATGGGGCACGGACCCATGGGGCAAGCTCGTGCGCGCGCGGGCCGCGGCCGAGTCCCTCGACGCGTCCACCGTGGTCGTCCACCCACCGTTTCGCTGGCAGCGCGACTACGGCCGCGAGTTCATCGCCGGCATCGAGCGGATGGCGCAGGAGACCGACGTCCGCTTCGCGGTGGAGAACATGTTCCCGCTGCGAGCCCGCGGCCGGGAGGTGTCGGCGTACCTGCCGGACTGGTCGCCCGTCGAGGACGGCTACCGGCACGTGACGCTCGACCTGTCGCACACCTCCGTCTCGCGGTCGGACGCGCTGGCCATGGCCGACGCGCTCGGCGACCGGCTCGCGCACGTTCACCTCGCCGACGGCTCCGGCTCGGCCAAGGACGAGCACCTGGTGCCGGGCCGAGGCAACCAGCCGTGCGCGCAGCTGCTCGAGCGGCTCGCGACCAGGGGCTTCGACGGGACGGTCGTCGTCGAGATCAACACCCGTCGCGCCGAGACGCGGGCCCAGCGCGAGGCCGACCTCGCCGAGGCGCTCGCCTTCACCCGCCTCAACCTCGCGGCCCCCGCCGCGGCCGCCAGCCCCTCGGGCGCGGCCAAGTCCTGACGCCCTTCAGGCCGGCCGCGGCCGGCGCGTCCTGGGCGTAGCCCGCCTTTGGGATGTGGTGCCACGATTGAGGCATGGGCTCACGTTCGCTGTTCGATCCGTTGGTCGACGCCTATGACGCGGCGCGACCCACCTACCCGGACGTCCTGTTCGACGATCTCGCCCGGCTGGCCGGGCGCCC
Organism: Pseudofrankia saprophytica; assembly: GCF_000235425.2. NCBI lineage: Bacteria > Bacillati > Actinomycetota > Actinomycetes > Frankiales > Frankiaceae > Pseudofrankia > Pseudofrankia saprophytica. The sequence goes on along the minus strand of NZ_KI912266.1, from coordinate 529,669 downwards.
GCTCGCCGGCGCGGACGTGGTGGAGGTGGGCGCAGGCACCGGCATCGCGACCCGGCGCCTGCTCGACCAGGGTGCCCGGGTGGTCCCCCTCGATCTCGGCCCGGCGATGCTCGCCCGGCTGCGGGAGCGCACGCCGGGGATCCCGGCGATGCTCGCCGACGCGGAGGCACTGCCGCTGCGCTCCGGCGTGGCCGACCTCGTCTGCTACGCGCAGGCCTGGCACTGGGTGCGGGTACCGGCCGCGGCCGCGGAGGCGGCCAGGGTGCTGCGCCCCGGCGGGTCGCTCGCCGTCTGGTGGAACGACGTCGACGCCGAGGACGAGCGCTGGTGGGTCCGCCAGCAGGACCGGCTGGAGGCGATGAACCCCGCCTACCAGCGCGGCTACCGGGCCAGGCCGTACGCCGACGAGCTGCGCTGGACCGGCCAGTTCGCCGAGGTCGTCACGCTCGCCGGGCGCTGGTTTCGCCGGATCGACATCGACACGTACCTGACGTGGCTGCGCTCGAAGTCCTACGTCGCCGCGATCGGCGACCGGTTGCCGGACTTCCTGGACGCCGAGCGTCGCTCGATGCTGCGCGCCTTCCCCGACGGGATCATCGAGGAGCCCTTCCGCACCCTGCTGGTGGTCGGCCGCCGCCCCTGACCAGGCACCGGGACCCGTACTCTGGCGGGCGATTGGCGCGTTGGGTGGAGGAGTGGGCATGACTGTGGCGATCGTGGGCGTGGGACGGCTGGGGGAGGCGTTCCTGGCTGGGCTGTTGCGCTCCGGCGTCGAGCCGAAGGAGATCGTCGTCGCGGAGAAGGACCCGGCCAGGGCGGCGGCGGTGTCGGATGAGCACGGCGTCGCCGCGGCCGCGCCGAAGGAGGCCGCGGCGCGCGCGGACGTGGTCGTCGTGGCCGTCAAGCCGCATGACATGGCCACGTTGCTGGCGGAGGTCGGTGGTGCGCTCGCGCCCGGCGCGCTCGTCGTGTCGCTGGCGGCGGGGATCACCCTCACCGTCCTGCAGGACGCGCTGCCGGCCGGGACGCCGGTCGTGCGTGTGATGACGAACACTCCGTTGCTGGTCGGCGAGGCGATGTCGGCACTGTGCGCGGGCCGGTACGCGGGCGACGAGCACCTGGCGCGGACCGAGGCGCTGCTCGGCGCCGTCGGCCGGGTGGTCCGGGTCCCCGAGAAGCAGCTGGATGCCATCACCGCCCTCTCCGGCAGCGGCCCGGCGTACTTCTTCTACCTGCTCGACGCCATGATCGAGGCGGGGGTGCTGCTCGGACTGCCCCGTCCGCTCGCGGCCGAGCTGATGGTGCAGACGGCGCTCGGATCGGCTCGCATGCTGCGGGAAACCGGCGAGCACCCGGCGCTGCTGCGCGAGGCGGTGACCTCGCCTGCCGGGACCACCGCCGCCGCGCTGCTCGAGCTCGATCGCCGGGCCGTGCGCGGGGCCATCCTCGACGCCCTCACCGCCGCCCGCGACCGCTCGGCCGAGCTCGGTCGCTCCAACTAGCCCCGCGCTGGCAAGGCTGCGACGCCGCGCCCGCCGGGCTGCCACGCCGCGCCCGCGGGGCTCAGCCAGGCGCAGCCGGGCGCAGTCGGGCCGAGTCCACCAACCGCGCTGGGTCGTCCCTCCTGAACTCGGTGGTACCGTCCCGTCCACCGCACGCCGTGTCGAGGCGGCCACCCATCCACACCGGCGCTGGGCGGTAGGCTCGTTCGGTAGCTCTCCTCCACACAGATCGGTCGTATTCGTGGGTTCTGTAATCAAGAAGCGTCGTAAGCGGATGGCCAAGAAGAAGCACCGCAAACTTCTCAAGCGCACCCGCGTGCAGCGCCGCAACAAGAAGTAGGGCTACTGGTCACGGCCCCCCGATGTCGCGCCACGCGAGGCCGGGGGGTCGAGTCATGCCCGGGCCCGGATCGCGCGCCCTCGGGCGGAGCCGGTTCCGGCCGGGCGGCAGGCCGTGTATCCAGCTGGTTTCCTCGCAGTGGCCTCGGCGGTTGGCGGCCCGGCCTTGTGGCAGGCTGCCAGACGAGCGGCAACGGGGCCGCCTCGCTGCGGGTTCGGGAGTGCGAGATGACGTCGGCCGGGGTGATGACGGGCGCGGTGGGCGATACCGCGGCGCGACCGGTGGGGTGGATCAGCTTCCTCTCCGACTACGGACTCGAGGACACCTGCGTCGGCGTGTGCCACGGGGTCATCGCCCGGCACGCGCCACAGGCACGCGTCCTCGACGTCTGCCACGCGGTCGCCCAGCAGGACATCGAGCACGGCGCAGGCCTGCTCGCCGACAGCGTCTGCTACCTGCCGGTCGGCGTGCACCTGGCCGTCGTCGAGCGGCTGGACGCGGCGGGCTCCCCACGGCCGGACGGCTCCGCCGTGGCCCGGACGCCCGAGGGCCTTCCCGCGGCCGCGCCCGGGGCGCGGGGCGTCGCGATCCGCACGGCCGACGGCTCGACGTTCGTCACCCCGGACAACGGGCTCACCTCGCTCGCCTGGGACGTGCTCGGCGGGGTGACGGCCGCGCATGAGATCTCCAACCCGGCACTGTGGCTGCCGTTGCCGAGCGCGGTGTTCCGCGGCCGGGACGTCTACGCCCCGGTCGCCGCCCGGCTCGCGGCGGGGCTCGCCCTCGCCGAGGTCGGCCCGCGCATCGACGCGGACTCGCTCGTGCGGTTCACCCGGCCGGCCTGCGTCGTCGATGACGACCACGTCCACGCCCAGGTGCTGGCCGTCGATCACTTCGGCAACCTGTCACTCAACGTGACCAGAGCCGATCTGGAGGCCGCCGGCATGCTGCTCGGTGACCGGGTCGAGATCCGTGCCGCGGGCCGCGAGACGACCCTCCCCTTCACCTACACCTATGGCGACGTCTCGGTGGGTCAGGTGGCGCTGTGCGAGGACTCGTTGCGCCGGGTGATGCTCGCTGTCAACTGCGGCCGTGCTGGTGACCTGTTGAGGCTGCGGCGCGGGGACGCGGTGGTCATCGGCCAGCCTCCGCGCGAGCCGCGGGACGGCGCCGCGGGGGGCGCCGTCCCGGTCGTCCGGCTGCCGGCGCTGACCTGACGGGTCGGGGTGACGGCCCGGTGGCACGGGGGCGACGAGCGGAAGTCTGGTAACGCTACGCAGCGGAACCGCGGGTGGGCAGGGGTACGATGACCACACGGACCGCAGCCGATCGGCGTCCCGGGAGCCCACATGAGACCACGCCGCGTGCTTGTCACCGGTGTGTCCCGTCCCCTTGGCGCCGACGTGGCCCGGGCGCTCGCCGCCAGCCCCCGAGTCGAGACCGTGATCGGTGTCGACACGGTGCCCCCGGGCGATGATCTCGGCCGCACGAGGTTCGTCCGTGCTGACATCCGTAACCCGCTGATCGCCAAGGTGATCGCCACCGCCGAGATCGACACGGTGCTGCACCTCAACCTCATCGCGAACCCGGTCGCCGCTGGCGGCCGGACGGCGATGAAGGAGATCAACGTCATCGGGACGATGCAGCTGCTCGCCGCCTGCCAGAAGTCCGACACGGTCTCCCGCCTGGTGGTCCGGTCGACGACGACGATCTACGGCTCGTCGCCGCGTGACCCGGCGCTGTTCACCGAGGACATGGAACCGCGCTCGCTGCCGCGCGGCGGCTACGGCAAGGACGCCGTCGAGGTCGAGGGCTACGTCCGAGGTTTTAGTCGCCGCCGGCCGGATATCGCGGTCACCGTGCTGCGGTTCGCGAACATTCTCGGCCCCGGGGTCGACAGCCCGCTGGCACGTTATTTCGAGTTTCCCGTCGTGCCGACCGTGCTCGGCTTCGACCCGCGAATCCAGCTGCTGCACTCCAGCGACGCCCTCGCGGTTCTGCTGCGCGCCGCCGGCGGCGGCCACGCCGGGACCTTCAACGTCGCCGGCGACGGGATCCTGCAGCTCTCCCAGGCGATACGCCGAGCCGGCCGGCCGCCGGTGCCGGTGCCGCTCCCGGCGGTCAGCTCGCTGTCCCGGCTCGCCAGCCGCCTGCGGATCGTGGATTTCCCGCCCGAGCAGGTCGGTTTTCTCGCGCACGGCCGCGCGGTCGACACCACCCGGCTGCGCGAGGTGTTTGGCTACACCCCTCGGTACACGACGGCCGCGGCCTTCGACAGCTTCGTGCGCGAGCGCGGGCTGCGTCCGACGATCGACCCTGAACGCGTCATCCAGGCCGAACGCACGTTGCTCAATCTGATGGCCCGTCGCCGACTGGTGAGTGCGTCATGACCACCGCCGAACCACCGCAGGGTGAAGCCCGGATCATCCCGCTGGCACGGCCGGCCCGCCGCGGCGCCGCGGCGGCGCGCGCCGGGGCGGGCCGCT
>NZ_KI912266.1:460064-525241 GCF_000235425.2 Pseudofrankia saprophytica | reverse complement strand
TAGCCGCCGCGGCCGAAAAGGGCGAGGACGGCGCGGGCGGCGGGGGGCCGGGGCGTCCGGCCCGCCCGTCGCCGGGCCCGGAGGCTCAGGCCTCGGAGGTCAGGAGCGTTCGCCCCAGGAGCACGTCCCCCAGGAGCACCTCCGCCAGAAAAACCTCCGCCAAGAACGCCCCCGTCAAGAAGGTCCCCGGCGGGGATGCTGTCGCCAAGGACACCGCTGTCGTCAAGGACACCGTTACCAAGGGACCCGGTACCAAGGGCCCCGTTGCCCGGGACGCGGCCGCCAAGCACGCCGCCGCCGAGAGCCCGGCGACCGGGCGGGCCGGCCCACGGCCCGCGCCGCGCACGGGTGCCGCGAAGCCGCCCACTGCCCGAACCGGCGCAACCGGTGCGGGACGGGGTCGGTCGGCCCGGGCGGTGCCCGACAGGGAGCCGGAACATCCCGAGGATCGGGCCGAGCGGCTGTTGGCGCGCCCGGCCGGGCAGGACCAGGACGAGGCCGCGTCCCACGGGGGCGAACCCGCCGGCGCCGCGGGCGTGGACGCGGACGGCACGGCGCCCATGGCCGAGCCCGCCGGCCTGGAACGGGCGCTCGCCGGGATGCTCGCCTTCCTGCGCCGGCGGATCACCGGCGACTACGAGGTCGACGAGCTCGGCTTCGACCCGGACCTGACCGAGCACGTCGTCGCCCCGCTGCTGCGGCCCGTCTACCGGAACTACTTCCGGGTGGAGACGCGAGGGCTGGAGAACGTGCCCGACACCGGCGGCGCGCTGGTCGTGGCGAACCACTCCGGGACGCTGCCGATCGACGCGCTGATGACGGCCGTCGCGCTGCTCGACCACCACCCCGCGCACCGCTACCTGCGGATGCTCGCCGCCGACCTGGTGTTCTCGCTGCCGTTCCTGGCCCCGATAGCCCGCAAGACCGGCAACACTCTGGCGTGCCAGCCCGACGCCGAGCGGCTGCTCGGCAAGGGCGAGCTGGTCGGCGTCTGGCCGGAGGGCTTCAAGGGCGTCGGAAAGCCGTTCAGCGAGCGCTACAAGCTGCAGCGCTTCGGCCGCGGCGGTTTCGTCTCGGCCGCGCTGCGCACCGGGGTTCCGATCATCCCGTGCACGATCGTCGGTGCCGAGGAGATCTACCCGATGCTCGGCAACGCGAAGACGGTCGCCCGGCTGCTCGGCCTGCCCTACTTCCCGCTGACGCCGACGTTCCCGTGGCTCGGCCTGCTCGGCACGATCCCGCTGCCGTCGAAGTGGCTGATCGAGTTCGGCGAGCCGGTGCCCACCGCGCCGTTCACCGCGGCCGCCGCCGACGACCCGATGCTCGTCTTCGAGCTCACGGACCGCATCCGCGAGACCATCCAGCACACCCTCTACGGCCTCCTCATGCAGCGCCGCTCGGTCTTCTTCTAGACGTCAGACGTGTCTGGTTCTCCTAGACGTCAGACGTCCGCATAGCGGCGCTTGAGGGCCATGCCGGCGGCGACGCCGCCGGCCAGGGCGCCGAGGCCGGCGGCGGTGGGGATGCCGACCTTGGCCGCCTTGCGGGCCGTGCGGAAGTCCTTGATCGCCCAGTCGCGTTCCCTGGACGCCGCCTTCAGGTCCGGATCCGGGTTGACCGCCACCGGGTTGCCCACCAGGGACAGCATCGGCAGGTCGTTGATCGAGTCCGAGTAGGCCCAGCAGCGGGCCAGGTCCAGGTGCTCGCGATCCGCGAGCGCTCGCACGGCCGCCGCCTTGCCCGGGCCGTGCAGCGGGTCGCCGACGAGGTGGCCGGTGTAGCGGCCGTCGATCACCTCGGAGACCGTGCCGAGCGCGCCGGTCAGTCCCAGCCGGCGGGCGATGATCGACGCGAGCTCCACCGGCGTGGCCGTGACCAGCCAGACCCGGTGGCCGGCGTCCAGGTGCTGCTGGGCGAGGGCGAGGGTGCCCGAGTAGATCTGCTCGGCCATCCGCTCGTCGTAGATCTCCTCGCCGTAGCGGACGATCTCGCTGACCTCCCGGCCGGCCACGAAGGCGAGCGCCGCCTCCTTGGCGTTGTGCATGCCGTTCGGGTCCTCCAGGCCCCGCAGCCGGTAGCTGACGTGCTGCCAGCCGAACTTCAGCAGGTCACGGGAGTCGAAGAAGTCGCGGGCGGCGAGGCCGCGAGCGAAGTAGAAGATCGACGCGCCGGCCATCATCGTGTTGTCCACGTCGAAGAACGCGGCGGCCGTCGGGTCCGGCGGCGGCTTCGGCGAGGGCTCGGCCGCCGCCTTCAACGCGGCCGTGGCGGCGGCGTCTGCGGCCGCCGCGTCCGTGGCGATCGGTTCATCCTTGCGTGGTCGCAACCACATCTCATCTCCCGGCTGTCCACGGCGCGTCGTGACCATGGTCGCGTATGTCCACGGTGCGTCGCGGGCGGCGCGGCACGCCGCGCGGCGTGCCGCGCGTCACCCGGTGCGGCGCGCGCCGTCGGCCGGCTGGCCGGTACCGGCCACGATGCCGGCCCACGCCGGTCCCCGCGGCGGGTCTCCGTTGGCCGGTCCGCCCGCGGCCCTGGCGTGTCACCTGAGGACATGCGCACCCGAGCCTACGGCCCGCCCGCCGGTGTGCGTCGCAGGTCGGCGGAGATCTCCCGGGTCGGCCTGGCGATGAGAACCGGACGGGTCGTGCATAAATGGTGATGGCGATGACCAGGCGGCACCGAGGTGGCGGCCGTCGGGCGTGTGGCGGTGGGAGGGTGGGTCCATGGGCGGGACGGACGCGGTGGGCGAGGCGGCCGATGACGCGCCGCGGATCACGTTGCTGACGAGGGTGGGCTGTCATCTGTGTGACGACGCGCGCGCGGCGGTGGTCCGGGTGGCGGAACAGACCGGCGTCGGCTGGCGGGAGCTGGACGTGGACGCCGAGCCCGCCCGCGCGGACGAGTACGGCGACCGGGTGCCGGTCGTCCTGATCGACGGCAGGGAACACGGTTACTGGCGGGTCGAGGAGGCTCGGTTGCGCGACGCGCTCGTCGGGCGCCGCTGGTCGCTGCGCTGAGCCGGTCGCCGCCACCGCCGGGCGGGTCGCGGCTTTCGTCCCGGGCGCTGAAGGCTTTCGACCCGTGGATGTCTGGCCTTGGTCCCTGCCTCCCGCCGGCGCGGACGGGTGCGTCTGCCGAGTTGTCGGCGCAAACTTTGTGAAGGCTTTCACGAAGTCGTAGACTCGACGGATCTCGGGCGGCTCCGGCCGCCGCACGACGCCCTCTCGCGGCCAGATCGACCGACAGGAGCCGCGCGTCATGAGCAAGTCTCGGCGGATAGCCCGGGAGAACCGGGCCGGCGCCGTTCCCGAGGCGACGGTCGCCCGCCTCCCTCTCTACCTGCGGGTACTCACCGCGCTGGGGGACGAGGGGGTCTCGACCGTGTCGTCGGACACGCTCGCCGCCGCCGCCGGGGTGACGCCGGCGAAGGTGCGCAAGGACCTCTCTCATCTGGGTTCCTACGGAACCAGAGGGGTCGGCTACGACGTGGCCGTCCTGCTCGACCGCATCTCGGCGCGCCTCGGGCTGACCGAGGACCGAGCGGTGATGCTGGTCGGAGTGGGTAATCTCGGGCACGCGCTCGCGCGCTACGGCGGGTTCCCAGCTCGCGGGTTCCGGATCGTCGCGCTCGTCGACGCCGACCCGGCGCGCGCCGGCGAGGTCATCGGTGGTGTGCGAATCCGCTCCGTGGACGAGCTGGAAAGGCTGATCGAGGACTTTCAGGTGACGATCGGTGTGATCTGCACCCCGGCCGGGGCCGCGCAGCACGTGTGCGACCGGCTGGTAGCCGCCGGTGTCACCAGCATCCTCAACTTCGCACCGGTCGTCCTGACCGTCCCCCAAGGGGTCGACGTGCGTAAGGTCGATCTGGCCGTCGAACTGCAGATCCTGTCGTTCCATGAGGCGCGCAAGCGCCCGGCCGGTGGCGAACGTGTCCGGCCCGCAACCCTGGGGACGCTGCCGGTGGGAACACCACCCGAGGGCCGCGCGGACACCGCCGGGGCCGCGGGCCTCGGTGACGACAGCCTCGGTAGCCGTGGCCTCACCGACGGCGGGACGGATGCCGCCGTCGGCGGCGTTGGTGTACAGGGCGGCGGCGCGGACGGCGCGGGCGCGGGCGGCAGGACGGACGGGATCGTGCGCATGCAACGGATCACAGCGGCGCAGCGGCGGGACGAGTCCCGCCTGGGCGAGGTAGCCGGCGCCGGCGGTGAGGGGTCGTGAGCCTGCTCGCAGTCGGCCTGAACCACCGGACGGCGCCCAACTCGTTATTGGAGCTCGCCGCGGTGTCGGGCGACGACGCTCCGAAGGTGCTCGGCGATCTCGTCCAGGCCGACCATGTGCTCGAGGCCGTGGTCCTGTCCACGTGCAACCGTACCGAGATCTACGCCGAGGTCGACACCTTCCACGGTGGCCTCGCCGACATCTCCGACCAGCTCGCCCGGGTCTGTGGCGTCGATCTGGCGGTGCTGTCGCCGCACCTGTACGTGCACCATGAGGCGCGCGCGGTAGGGCACCTGTTCACCGTCGTCTGCGGGCTGGACTCGATGCTCGTCGGCGAGAGCCAGATCCTGGGGCAGGTCCGGACGGCGTTTCGCGGCGCCCAGACCACCGGGGCCGCCGGCGGCTCGCTCGCCGCGCTCTTCCAGACGGCGTTGCGGGTCGGCAAGCGCGCGCACAGCGAGACGTCGATCGACGCCGCCGGTGCCTCGATCGTCTCCGTCGGCCTGCAGATAGCGGCCGGCAGCCTCGACGTCCGCCGTCCTCAGCGGCTCTCCACGGACATCACGCCGGCCGACTCGGCCGCGCGCTCTGAGCCGGCGGCGCCGGTTGGCTCGGCGGCCGAGGCGGTGTCGGCCGACCTGCCGCTGGACGGCAGCCGGGTACTGATCATCGGGGCGGGCGCGGTCGGCGGCCTGACGGCGGCGACCGTCCGGCGGGCGGGCGCGACGGAGCTGGTGGTCGCCAACCGGACGCCCGCGCGCGCGGCCGCGATCGCCGAGAACCACGGCGCCCAGGTGGTCGGCCTCGCGGAGCTGCCCCACGAGATCGGCCAGGCCGACCTGGTCGTCTCCTCTACCGACGCGACCGGTCTGGTGGTCACCTACGACATGGTCGAGGCGGCGCTCGCCACCCGGGCGGGCCGGCCGCTGGTGTTTCTCGACCTGGCGCTGCCGCACGACATCGACCCGGTGGTGCGCGAGCTGCCCGGCGTGGTGCTCGTCGACCTGGAGTCGCTGCGCGTCGCGCTGGAGGGCGCGCAGGTCTCGCACGATGTCGAGGCGGTGCGCTCGCTGGTCTCCGCGGAGGTGACCGGCTTCCTCAACCGGCGCGGCGCCGTCCGGGTCACCCCGACGGTGGTGGCCCTGCGCGCCCAGGCCGCCGCGATCGTGCAGGACGAGCTCGACCGGCTGCGCGGCCGGCTGCCCGGCCTGGACGCCCGGGAGTGGGAGATGGTGACCGGTACCGTCCGCCGGGTGGTCGACAAGTTGTTGCACGCCCCCACGGTGCGGGTCCAGCAGCTGGCGAACGGTCCCGGCGGCGACTCCTACGCCGAGGCGCTGCGTGAGTTGTTCGACCTCCCCCGTGAGGTCCCGGCCGTCGTCTCGGCCCCTGACCTGCTGGAGCAGCCTTGACACCCTCGTCCCTGCCATCGCTCACGCCGGTGACGCTCGCGTCGCCCGCCGGGGCACCGGCGCCCGGTGGGATGCGCACCCGGCTGCGGCTGGGCACCCGGCGCTCGGCGCTGGCGCTCGCCCAGTCCGGGATGGTGGCCGCCGACCTGCGGGCCCAGCTCGGCATCGAGGTCGAGCTGGTACACATCGTGACCGAGGGCGACCGGAACAAGGCGGCGATCAGCCAGCTGGGCGGTACCGGGGTGTTCGTGAGCGCGCTGCGCGACGCCCTGCTCGCCGGTGAGGTCGACCTCGCCGTCCACTCGCTCAAGGACCTGCCCACGGCCGCCCCGGAGGGGATCGCGCTCGCCGCCATCCCGCCGCGCGAGGACGTGCGTGACGTGCTGGTCTCGCCGAGCGGGCGGCGGCTCGCCGAGCTCGGCCCGGGCGCGCGGATCGGCACCGGCTCCGCGCGGCGCGCCGCCCAGCTGCTCGCGCTCGGCCTTGGCCTGGACGTGGTACCCATCCGCGGCAACGTGGATACCCGGATCAAGAAGGCGATCGACGGCGAGGTGGACGCCGTCGTGCTCGCCTGGGCCGGGCTCGCCCGCCTCGACCGGCTGGACGCGGTGACCGAGGTTCTGGAGCCGGAGGTGATGCTCCCCGCGCCTGGGCAGGGCGCCCTCGCGATCGAGTGCCTGGCCGCGGCGACGGCGCCGACGGGTGTGGCGACAGGTTGCCCGGTGGTCCCGGACGGCGATGTGACGGGAGCCGGCGGGTCGGCTACTCCGGGAAGCGGAGTTGGGGCTCCGCTTGCTGGGCTGCTACGGTTTGTGCTCGACGATGCACCGTCGTCCGTGGCGGTCAGGGCGGAACGTGCCTTTCTGGCGGCGATCGAAGCGGGTTGCACCGCGCCGGTCGGCGCGTTGGCGCGGGTCGTGCCCGCGACCGGTGACGCCAGTACCGCTCGTGGGCAGAACTCTGCCGACGAGCGGAGCGGGCGCCCAGTGAGCGGGACCGGTCAGGCCACTGTCGCCAGCGAGATTCGCCTGCGCGCGGTGGTCGCGTCGCCGGACGGCCGGGCCGTTCTGCGGCGCGAGCTCACCGGCCCGACCGCCGACCCGGAGGCGCTCGGCAGGCGCCTCGCGGACGACCTGCTCTCCGCCGGAGCACACACGCTGATGGGAACCCGCTGACGTCATGGCCACTCGACGAACGAAGAAGCCCGTGTCCCCGGTCGCCCTCGTGGGCGCCGGGCCCCGTGACCCCGGCCTGCTGACCGTGCTGGCCGTCGAGACCCTCAATGCCGCCGACGTCGTCGTCGCCGACCCGGACGTGGCCCCGGCCATCCTGGAGCCGCTCACCGCCGAGGTGCTGCGGATCGGTGACCTGGACGCGCCGAAGCCGATCCGGGACGCGGAGGCGGCCACCGCCGCGGTGGTCAGCCGTGCCCGCTCCGGCGACAAGGTCGTCCGGCTCTACGGGTCGGATCCATGGCTCACCCGGATCGGCGCGAACGACGCGCAGTCGCTCGCGAAGGCCAAGATCCCGTACAAGGTGATTCCCGGCGTCGCGACCGGCGCGGCCGTCTCCACCTACGCGGGCGTCGCCCCCGGCCTGCCCGTCACCTTCGCGAGTACCAGCGGGGTGTTCTCGTCCAGCGGCGAGCTGCCGGTCGCCTCCCCGTTCGGGCCGGACGCGGTCGGCCTCGGCTCGTCGCCGTTCGGGTCGTCGCGTGGTCTGATCGGCCGCCCGCTGGGCGGCGGGCTCGGCGGTGGCCTCGGTGGCGGCCTGGGCTCGGGGAGCCTGGGGTCCGGTGGCCTGGGCGGCGGGCTCGGTGGCGGCCTGGGCGGTGGCCTGGGCCTTGGCGCCGGGTTCGGCGGGCTCGGCGGCGGGACCGTCGCGGGCATGTCCGACGTGGACTGGGCCGGCCTCGCCCAGACCCCGGGCACCCTGGTGATCACCGCGGCGCCGAACGAGATCGGCAAGGTCGCCACGGCGCTCGTCGAGCATGGCCGGCCAGGTGACACCCCGACGGCCGTCACGGTCGACGGCACCACCACCGACCAGCGCACCGTCAGCTCCACCCTCGACCGGATCGAGGCCGACTGCGCGCCGCTGCTGGCCAACTCGAGCCAGCCGCCGACCCAGATCGTCCTGTCGATCGGCCCGGTGGTCGCGACCCGCGCCAAGCTGTCCTGGTGGGAGACCCGCGCGCTGTTCGGCTGGACCGTCCTGGTGCCGCGCACCAAGGAGCAGGCCGCGATCCTGTCGGATCTCCTGCGTTCGCACGGCGCGAGCCCGCTGGAGGTGCCGACGATCGCCGTCGAGCCCCCGCGCACGGCTGCCCCGATGGAGCGCGCGATCACCGGGCTGGTCTCCGGCCGCTACCAGTGGGTGGCGTTCACCTCCGTCAACGCGGTCAAGGCCGTGCAGGAGAAGGTCGAGGAGCGCAGCCTGGATGCCCGCTCGTTCGCCGGCGTGAAGGTCGCCGCGATCGGCGAGGCGACGGCGGACGCGCTGCGCACCTTCGGCATCCGGCCCGACCTGGTGCCCGCCGGCCAGCAGTCCAGCGAGGGCCTGCTCGCCGACTGGCCGCCCTACGACAGCTCGCTCGACCTGCTCGACCGGGTGCTGCTGCCGCGCGCCGACATCGCGACCGAGATCCTGGAGGCCGGGCTCAAGGAGCGCGGCTGGCAGGTCGACGACGTCACCGCCTACCGGACGGTGCGCGCCGCGCCGCCGCCCGCGCCGATCCGCGAGGCCCTCAAGGGCGGCCGCGTCGACGCCGTCGTCTTCACCTCGTCTTCCACGGTGCGCAACCTGGTCGGTATCGCCGGCAAGCCGCACGAGACGACCGTGATCGCCTGCATCGGCCCGAAGACGGCCGAGACCGCCCAGGAGCTGGGCCTGCGGGTCGACGTGCAGGCGCCGGAGGCGACGACCGCCGCGCTGGTCGGCGCGCTCGCCGAGTTCGCCGCCGAGCACCGCGAGGAGCTCGGCAAGGTCGGCCCGCTGGCCGCCCGCCTGCCCAAGCCGCGGCGGGGCCGGCGATGACGGCCGGCGCCGTCGGGAAGCTCGCGGGCCTGCCCGCCGGCTTCCCGCTGGCGCGGCCGCGCCGGCTGCGGCGGACGCCGGCGCTGCGCCGGCTGGTGGCGGATGTGCGGCTGCACCCGGCGGACCTGGTGTTGCCGGTGTTCGTCAAGGAGGGCGTGTCCGAGCCGGTGCCGGTGGCCTCGATGCCGGGAGTGGCGCAGCACACCCGGGACTCGCTGCGCAAGGCCGCCGCCCAGGCGGCCGAGGCCGGAGTCGGCGGGATCATCCTGTTCGGGGTGCCCGCGGTGAAGGACGGCCGCGGCTCGGCGGCGGACGACCCCGACGGGATCGTCCAGCTGGCCATCCAGGACGTGGTGTCCGAGGTCGGCGGGGACGTCGTGGTGATGGCGGACCTGTGCCTCGACGAATACACCGACCACGGGCACTGCGGGCTGCTGACCGCGTCGGGGGACGTCGACAACGACGCGACCCTCGAGCGGTACGCGAGCATCGCGGTCGCGCAGGCGAACGCCGGCGTCCAGGTGGTGGCTCCGAGCGGCATGATGGACGGCCAGGTCGGCGCGATCCGTGCCGCGCTGGACGGCGCCGGCTACCCGGACCTGCCGATCCTGGCGTACTCGGTGAAGTACGCGTCGGCGTTCTACGGGCCGTTCCGGGAGGCCGCCGAGTGCGCGCCCCAGTTCGGCGACCGGTCGGGCTACCAGCAGGACCCGGCCCGCTCCGCCGCAGAGGCGCTGCGCGAGGTGGCGCTGGACCTGGCCGAGGGCGCGGACGCGGTGATGGTCAAGCCCGCGCTGGCGTACCTGGACATCCTGCGGGCGGTGTCCGACAACGTGGACGTGCCGGTGGCGGCCTACCAGGTCTCCGGGGAGTACGCGATGGTCGAGGCCGCCGCCGCGAACGGCTGGGTCGACCGCGAGCGGATCATCGCCGAGACGCTGACCGCCATCCACCGCGCGGGCGCGGACATCATCCTCACCTACTGGGCCACCGAGTTCGCCACCAGGCTCGCCCGCGGCTGACCGGCCGACCGGCTGGCCCCGCCGCGAGACGCTTCTTCACCGTGATCCCTCCCGGGGTCCGCCGCGGGCGTATGCCTGGCTTCGTGGTACCCCCCAGGGGTATATTCGAAGGGCCGCCGGGGGCACCGGCGGGCTCGGGCGTGAAACGGAGGGGGAAGTCATGGTCGCCAGCACGTACACCGTGACGGGGATGACCTGCGGGCACTGCGTGAACGCCGTGACCGAGGAGATCTCGCACCTGCCGGGAGTATCGGACGTCCGGGTCGACCTCGCCTCCGGCACGGCCGAGGTGGTCAGCGACGCCCCCCTTGATCGCGAGGCGGTGCGGGCCGCCGTCGAAGAGGCTGGCTACCAGCTCGTGTGACGCCAGCTCGTGTGACGCGCGGGCGCGGCGACGCGCCTCGTGGGCGGGAGGACGACGATGGCCGCGATCCGGGAAGTCGACCCGATCGGCGCGGGTGACACCGTCGAGCTGATGGTCGGCGGGATGACCTGTGCCTCCTGCGCCGCCAGGGTGCAGCGCAGGCTGAACAAGCTGCCGGGCGTCGACGCCGCGGTGAACTACGCGACCGAGCGCGCGACCGTCCGCCTGGTCGGCCCCGCCGAGGAGCCGACGACCGTCGTCGACCTCGTCCACGCGGTGGAGGCCGCCGGCTACTCGGCCGCGCCGCTCGCCCCAGCCGGCACGCGCCGGCTGGCGGACGGGCCTGGCTGGGAAGATCAGAAGGGCCAGGCTGGTGGGGCCGACGTGGACCAGCCGCCCACCGTCGACGCGATCGCCGAGGCCGAGGCGCGGGAGGCGGCCGAGACCCGCCGGTCGTGGACGCGGCTGTGGGTGAGCGCCCTGCTCGCCGTCCCGGTGATCGTGCTGGCGATGGTGCCGCCGGCGCAGTTCCCCGGCTGGCAATGGGTGTCGCTGGCGCTCGCCGCGCCGGTGGTCGGCTGGGGCGGGCTGCCGTTCCACCGGGCCACCTGGCGCAACCTGCGCCACGGCGCGCTCACGATGGACACGCTGATCTCCCTGGGCACACTCGCCGCCTTCGGCTGGTCGCTGTACGCGCTGGTCTTCGGGGACGCGGGCATGATCGGCATGCGGCACGGCTTCGACCTGGCCGTCGGCTGGACGGACGACGGCCTCGGGGAAAGCCTCGACACGATCTACTTCGAGGTGGCGGCCGGCGTCACCGTGTTCCTGCTCGTCGGTCGATACCTGGAGCTACGGTCACGCCGCCGGGCCGGGGCGGCGCTGCGGGCGCTGCTGGAGCACGGCGCGCGGGACGTCGCCGTGGTGGGCCCGGACGGGGCCGAGCATCGGGTGGCGGTCGAAGCGCTCGCCGTCGGCGACCTGTTCGTGGCCCGACCGGGCGAGCGGATCGCCACCGACGGGGTCGTCGTCGACGGAGCGGCCGCGATCGACGCCAGCCTGGTCACCGGCGAATCGGTGCCCGTCGACGTCGGCCCTGGCGCGGCGGTGACTGGCGGGACCGTCGCGGCCGGCGGCCGGCTCGTCGTGCGGGCGACCAGGGTCGGCGCGGACACTCAGCTCGCGCAGATGGCCAGGATGCTCGCCGCCGCCCAGTCGGGCAAGGCCGAGATCGCCCGGCTGGCCGACAGGGTGTCGGCGGTGTTCGTCCCGGTCGTCCTCGTGCTTGCCGCCGGAACCCTCGCCGGCTGGCTGGCCACCGGCCGGCCGGTGGCCGCCGCCTTCACCGCCGCCGTAGCCGTGCTGATCGTCGCCTGCCCGTGCGCGCTCGGCCTCGCCACCCCGATGGCGCTGCTGGTCGGCACCGGGCGCGGCGCCCAGCTCGGCATCCTGATCCGCGGGCCGGAGGTGCTGGAGTCGACCCGGCGGGCTCAGGTCATCGTGCTCGACAAGACCGGCACGGTCACCATCGGCCGGATGAGTGTGGTCGAGGTGCGCCCCGCCGCCGGAACCGCCGCCGCCGGTGCCTCCGCGAGCGAGGTGTTGCGCCTGGCGGGCGCCGTCGAGGCGGCCAGCGAGCACCCGATCGCCCAGGCGATCGCCGCGGCCGCCCGCGCGGCTGAGGCAGCCGGCACGGCTGGGGTGGCCGGCACGGCTGGGGTGGCCGGCACGGCTGGGGTCGACGGTGTGGCTGGTGCCGGCCTGGCGATCGCCGGGCCGGCGGTGACGGACTTCGTCGCGCTGCCCGGGCTCGGCGCCGGCGGCATCGTCGACGGGCGTCGGGTGCTCGTCGGCCGGGCACGGCTGCTCGCCGAGCGGGGTGTGCCGGTCGACGATGACCTGGCCGCGTGGCAGGCGGCCACCGAGGCCGCTGGCCGCACCGTGGTTCTCGTCGCCTGGGGCGCCGCGCCAGACCGCGCACCGCGGCCCGGCGACACCGGCGACACGATCGACCTGCGTGCTCGGGGTGCGGTCGTGGTCGCGGACACCGTGCGCCCGAGCGCGGCCGCCGCGGTCGCCGCGCTGCGTGGGCTGGGGCTGCGGCCGATGCTGGTGACCGGGGACGCGGAGCCGGTCGCGCTGGCCGTCGCGGCCCAGGTCGGGATCGACGCCGCGGACGTCGTCGCGGGCGTGCTGCCGGCCGGAAAGGTCGAGACCGTACGTGGGTTGCGGGAGCAGGGGTTGGTCGTGGCCATGGTCGGTGACGGGGTGAACGACGCCCCGGCACTCGCGCTGGCCGATCTCGGGCTCGCGATGGGCACGGGCAGCGACGTCGCGATCGAGGCGGGCGACCTGGTGCTCGTCGGCGGTGACCCGATGGCGGCGGCCGACGCGATCCGGCTGTCCAGGGCGACGCTGCGCACGATCCGCGGCAACCTGTTCTGGGCGTTCGCCTACAACGTGGCGGCGCTGCCGGTCGCGGCTCTCGGGCTGCTCAACCCGATGATCGCCGGCGCGGCGATGGCGTTCAGCTCCCTGTTCGTCGTCTCGAACAGCCTGCGCCTGCGTCGCTTCGCCCGCTGGCGCTCCGTTTCCGTTACCGCCTGACCGGTAGCTGCCACGGGTGCGGTGGGTGGATGGGTTCCCCATATCCACCGCAACGCATAAGTTTGCCCACGCAACGGCACAGACCGGCGTCTCGGCATCGACCGCGGCGCCGGTCTGCCGCGACCCGCATCGGATCCACGGAGCGGGCCGCTGCCCGCGCCGATCAGGGGGCGCCGGGCCGGCCGTTGGGCTGGTCCGCCGAGCGGAGGATCACCAAGACGCGGCATGACCACGACGCATCCGGCGCGCAGACCCGCGTCACCGACGGAACTACCCGGTTCGGCACCTGAGCCGGAGCCACCCGCCGCCGACGAAGGCGAGGCAGCGGGCCCTGCTGTGACCGAAGGCGACGAGGAGACTCCCGCCGGCGGCGAGGCGGCGGCGGAGCCTGACACGGCCGAGGGTGAGGAGCATCCTCCCGCCGAAGTTGGGGGGACAGCGGAGCTCGGCGCGTCCAGGATTGATGACGTGTCCGGGGCTGGTGATCTGTCCGGTGCCGAAGGCGGGGCGGCGGTCGAGCCTCTCGTCGCCGGGGGTGCCGAGCCGGTATGGGCGATCGACGCGCGCGACCTGGTCAAGACCTACCGCGGGCGTCGGCGTGGTGATCCGCGGATTGAGGCTGTTCGCGGCGTGAGCCTGCGCGTTCCCGCAGGCACGATCTTCGGCCTGCTCGGCCCGAACGGCGCCGGCAAGTCGACCATGGTGCGGATGCTCGCCACGCTTTCCCGGCCGGACAGCGGGTCGGCCGTCGTCGCCGGCCACGACCTGCTGCGCAGCCCGTGGGAGGTCCGCCGCGCGATCGGGATCGTGTCGCAGAAGACCAGCGCCGACCTCGACGCCACGGGCCGGGAGAACCTGCTGCTGCAGGGCCGGCTCTACGGCCTCGGCGGCGCCCAGCTCGCCCGGCGCGCGGGTGACCTGCTCGAGCGCTTCGACCTCACCGGCGCGGCCGACCGGCTGGCCCGCACCTACTCCGGCGGCATGCTGCGCCGTCTCGACGTGGCGATCGGCCTCGTACAGCGCCCGGCCGTGCTCTTCCTCGACGAGCCGACGACGGGTCTCGACCCGCACGCGCGGGCGGTGATGTGGGACGAGATCGCGACGCTTATCGCCGACGGGCTGTCGATCCTGCTCACCACCCACTACCTGGAAGAGGCCGACCGGCTCGCCACCAGGGTCGCGATCGTCGACAGCGGCCGGGTGGTCGTCGAAGGCACCCCCAACGAGCTCAAGAGCGAGCTGCGCGGTGACGCCGTCGACGTCGACCTGGCCGCCGAGCCGACCGCCCCGCAGGCCGCGGACCTGCACGCTCGGCTCGCGGCCCTGCCGGGCGTGGTGGAGGTGGTGTTCGACGGCCGCGCGGTGCGGACCCGGGTGAACGAGGGCGCCGCGAAACTGCCAGCGATCTTCGCGGCCGTGGACGGCGCCGGCCTGTCCGTCATGGCGGCCACCGTGGCGCGGCCGTCCCTGGACGACGTCTACCTGCGCCACGTCGGTCACCGGCTCGGTCAGAGCGAGGAGGTGGCCTGATGGCGACGGCGGCGGAGCGGCTCCCGGACCAGCCGGAGCCGGCCATGGTGGGCGTCCCCCGGGATCCGTCTGACATCCCGGCGAGTCCACCGGCGGTCCCGGCGAACGCGTCGGCGGTCCCGGTGAACGCGTCGGCGGTCCCGGTGAACGTGCCGGCAGTACCGGCGAACGTGCCAGCAGTACCGGCCAACGCATCGTCGGGCTTCCCGGTCGAGTTCGCGGCGGCCCCGGTCGGCGTGTTCGAGAGTGGCGCCCCCTACCCCGCCGGGTGGCGGCAGTTCGGCGCGCTCACCGCACGCATGGTGCGCGCGATGCTGCGCCATCCGGCGTTCCTCGCGATCACGCTGGTGCAGGCGGTGGTCTGGCTGCCGCTGTTCGGGTCGTTGTTCCACGGCGTGGCGGCGATCCCGGGGTTCGGCGCCACGAACTACATCGACTACCTGACCCCCGGCGTGGCGACGATGAGCGTGCTGTTCTCGGCCGGCTGGTCGGGGATTCGGTTCATCGACGACATGGAGAGCGGGGTGATGGAGCGACTGCTCGCCTCGCCGACCAGGCGCTGGACGATGGTCGGCAGCATGCTCGTCTACCAGGCGCTGCTCGTCGCCGTGCAGGTGACGCTGGTGGTGCTGCTCGGCTGGGCGCTGGGTGCCAGCTTCCACTCCGGTATCGCCGGAGTACTGGTGATGATCGTCCTGGCGGTCACCCTGGGCTCGGTGGTGACGGCGCTGTCGGGGGCGCTCGCGCTGGTGGTGCGTCGACGGGAGGCACTGATCGCGGCGGCGAACCTGCTGGTGCTGCCCCTGACGTTCCTGTCGAGCGCGATGATGCCCACGCACCTGCTGCCCGGCTGGATCCGCGTGGCGTCCGCCTACAACCCGGCGAACTGGGCAGTTACCGGCTCACGGACCGCCCTCGAGGCACATCCCGACTGGATGTCCGTACTGGGGTACTTCCTCGTGCTCTTCTCGCTGGCCGGCCTCGCCTCGGCGGTCACGGTTCGCGCCTTCCGTGGGTACCTCCGTTCGCTGTGACATTGGTTCGCTCCGTGCGGGCACCGCGCTCCGGCCCCTCACTCGCTTCGCTCCCGAGGGACCTCCGCGCGGTGTCCTCCTCCGCTCACGGGCGCTCCGGCGACCTCGCTGCGGCCCGGCCCACCTCGCTTCGCTCGTGGGTCGGGCCTCCGCGAGGCGCGCCTCCGCGCCGCACGGTCACCCGCCGCTGAACGTCACCAAACCGAAGAGCACAGCGCCCATACAGGTGGCACTTCGCTGCGCTCGGGGGTCGGGCCTCCGCGAGGCGCGCCTCCGCGCCAGCTCGGTCGTTGTGCGCTGAGGAGATACCCGGTCGCCTTAACAACTGACGGAGGCGTGGTCGAGCGGTAACCGGGCACGCGTGGCACGCTACGGAGGGTGACTGAACAGACGGTTCTGACGGTGCTGACGGGCGTAGCGATCGTCGCGCTGGCCTCCTGGGTGTCGCTCGTGACCTGCTGGGGTGGGTACTGGCGGACCGACCAGCGCCTGCCGTCCCGGCGCACGCCGGCGCAGTGGCCCGCGGTCGCGATCGTCGTCCCCGCCAGGGAGGAGGCGGCCGTGCTGCCGGTGACCCTGCCGACCCTGCTCGCCCAGGACTATCCCGGCCCGGTGACGTTGGTGCTCGTCGACGACGCGAGCACCGACGGCACCGCCGAGGTCGCCCGTGACCTCGCCGCGCGGGAGCTGGCCCGCCGGGCCGCGGCGCGCGACGCCGGCGACCCCACCGCGCTCGGTGGCGTCGGGCTCACCGTGCTCGCGTCCACCCCGCCGCCGCCCGGCTGGACCGGCAAGCTCTGGGCACTTCAGCACGGCGTGGAGTTCGCGGGCGAGGCCGAGTTCGTGCTGCTCACCGACGCCGACATCGCGCATCGGCCAGGGTCGCTGCGGGCGCTCGTCGAGGCGGCGATGACGCACCGGCTCGACATGGTCTCCCAGATGGCCCGGCTGAACGTCACCACTCGCTGGGAGCGACTCATCGTCCCGGCCTTCGTGTACTTCTTCGCGATGCTCTACCCGTTCCGCTGGTCGAACCGGCCGCGGTCGGCGATCGCGGCGGCGGCGGGCGGTTGCTCTCTCGTCCGTCGGCGGCTGCTGCGGGACGCGGGTGGGCTCGCCGTCGTGCGCGGCGCGGTCATCGACGACGTCGCGATCGCCCGGCTGGTCAAGAAGGCCGGTGGGCGGACATGGCTCGGCCTTGCCGACCGGGTCGACAGCGTGCGGCCATACCCGGCGCTCGCGGACCTGTGGAACATGGTCGCCCGCAGCGCCTTCACCCAGCTGCGGCACTCGGTGGCGCTGCTCGTCGGGACCGCCGTCGGCATGCTGCTGCTGTTCGCCGTACCGGTGGTGGCGACGGTGACGGGACTCGCGGCCGGTGACCCGGTGCTGGCGGCGCTCGGAGCGGCCGGCTGGCTGGTGCTCGCCGGAACCTACCTGCCGATGATCCGCTACTACCGCCAGCCACCGCCCGCCGCGCTGCTGCTGCCGGTGACGGCGATGCTCTACCTGGCGATGACCGTCGACTCGGCCCGCCGCCACCTCGCCGGCCGCGGCGCCGCCTGGAAGGGCCGCACCTACGGCGCCCCGGCCGCCGCCCAGGCCGCCGATCCGGCTGGCGAGCCCGCCGCCGACGTGTCCGCCGCCGCGGCCGCGGCGCCCACCCGGGCCACGGATCTCGCCGCCGACCAGGTCGACGCGCTGCGCCGGCTTCTCCTCCCCGCGCAGCCACCCACCCGCGACCGCGGCGCGGCCGCCTCGAGCCAGGCCCCCGGCGCCGTCGTCGGCCAGCGCGCCCCCGGGGTTCCTCCCCAATCGGCGGCTGGGTCCCTGCCGGATCGGCAAAGCCCGGGGTCCCTGCCGGATCGGCGAAGCCCGGGGTCCCTGCCGGATCGGCGAAGCCGATCTGGGAGGTCTGCTGGGAGGTCAGCGATGGGGGAGGTCCGCGACGAGGACCCGGAACCCACCGCGCCCGGCACCGGCCACGACCCCCGATAGTGGCGGCTCGTAACCGGCCCGTGCATGAGGTCGGGTGAGCCGGTACTTTCCAGGAAAGGTCACGACCCTGGCGCGCCCGGCCGCTGGCATCCGATCGGCAGGCCGGCGCGCGGCCCGGGCGGTCGGTGACGTCCTACCTGGGGGCGGCGAATCCACGTGAGCAGCAATCCCGGCGATCCCCATCAGGGCGGCCAGCCGACGGACTGGAACTGGCCGCGGACCGCCCCCGACCCCGGGGTCCCTGCCGGATCGGCGAAGCCGATCGGGGAGGTCCGCGAGGGCCCGGTCCAGGCCGCCCCGCCGCCCCCTGTCGGTCCGCCCCCTGTCGGTCCGCCACCCGCTGGCCCTCCGCTCGTGGGTCCGCCGTTCGTCGGTCCGCCGTTCGCTGGGCCACCCATCGCTGGGCCACCCATCGCCGGCATGACGGCTCCCGTGCCCGAGTCCGTCATGGGACCTCCGATGGCCCCCTTCGCTGTCACCTCGCCCACCGTCGTCAGGCCGCCGACTCCGGCACCTCCGGGTCCCGCGCCGCGAGGCGGTCCAGCGCCGGCGCCAGCGCCGGTGCCGGCGCACTGGGCACAGGTGCGGGGCCGGGTGGTGTTCGACAGCGCCTGGTGCCCGCTGCGGGAGGGGCGGACCAGCGGCTTCTCGATGATGGGCAGCCGTCAGCTGCTGCTCACCGACCTGCCTGCGGTGTACGTGCACGACACCGGTGGGTTCGGCGCCGCCGTCCTGAGCACGCTGGAGCCGGCCTTCGACCCGGTCGCGACCGTCGAGCTGTTCGAGGGCGGTACCCGACTCGCCGTCGACGTCGCGTTCCCCGACGGGCGGACCTACCAGGCCGCGACCGTCACCCCGCTGCCGCCGGAGCTGCTCATCGCGCTCACCGGCCTGTTCGGCCGGCTGCTGCCGGACGTGTCGTCGACGGCGTTCGCCAGCCCCTGCGCCATCTCCGTCACCCCGCACTACGAGCAGTCCGCGAATGCCGACGCCACCGGCGGCGTCACCCCGCCCCCGACCGCCGTGACCCCACCCCCGGGGACGGCCGCCCCCGGCGCGCTGTCCACGGCCTCCGTCAAGGGCGCCGCCGCCAAGGTCGCGGCGGCCGCCCGGGGCGCGTCCGCGGGCCAGGGCCAGAGCTCTGCCCAGGGTCAGGGTCAGGGCCCGGCGGGTGTCTCCGGCCCTCCTGACGGGGAACTCACGGCCTATGTCGTCGTGAAGGACGGCCGGCTGGAGCTGCGTTCCCGGGGGCGGTCGATCATCGACTGGCCGCTCAACCGGGTCGCCGTCGAGCCGACCGGTCCCACGAGTGCGGCGGTACGCGGCGGTGCCGTGCTCGACGGCCGGTTCCTCACCGGGGTGACGCTGCACCTGGCCACGCCGGACGTGCTCGGCGCGTTCCTGGCCACCACGCGGGTCGAGCGGCGTGAGGCCGAGCCCACGGCCATCGGCACGTCCGCCCCGGTGTGGGCGGGCGGCCTGGGCGGTGACGCGGCGCGCGGCCGGGCGGACTGCGTGCTCGGCGACACCGTGCTGGAGCTGCAGCCGCGGGAGAGCGCCACGGCGCTGACCCGGTTCGAGCTGACCGACTCCCGGCTGCGGGTCGCCGGATCGGCGCAGCGGTTCGTCATCTTCGACCCGGACCATGGCCCGGTGGTCGTCGAAAGCGACTCGGAGGCGTTCGGCGGGCGGGTGGCGGCTCATCCCGGCGTGCGGGCGGCGGCCGAGCGGACGCTGGCGGTCGGCCCCTACCCGGCGGAGCTGGCCGACGGGGGGCCGGTGGCCTGCGCGGTCGCGGCCGGCGCGCTGCGGGTGAAGGGGCCCGGAGTCGACCTGCGGGTGCCGTTCCCGGCGATCCGGGCCGTCGAGGGCGCGGCCGACGCGGCGCGCGCCAGCCTGCGGGTGGCGGCCGAGGGCGAGGACGTCACGGTCGTCGGCCCGCTGGAGCTGGTCCGGGCGCTGCACACGGACATCGCCGCCGGTAACTACGCCACCGAGGACCCACGGCACCTCCCCGACATGCTGCGGGCGGCCGCGGGCCTCGAGGACGACTACTTCCTCTATACGATCTTCGGCCCGTTCTACGAGCTGCACGCCGCCCTGCTCGGCGACGCGGCCGCGGGCGGCCTCGCCGACCAGGTGGCGCTGCCGGCGGACGACGAGGGCCGGCTGCGCACCGCCGCCGCGCTGTCGGAGGGCCTCGACGAGCTGCGGCGTCACCTCGACCAGGTCGGCTCGGTCCTGCCCGCCTTCATCCGCCACCGCGACGGGTTGCTGCTGGCTCCGGTCACCGGCGGCCGGCCGGAGCCGGAGTGGCTGAAGGCGCACGAGACCCGGCTGCGCGCGGCGCTCGCCCCGGCCCAGCGCGCGGCCGCCGAGACCGGAGCGCTGTCGGCACAGGTGCAGCGCCTGATGGACCTGGACCCGTCCGCGCTGCCGAAGGCCAACTACGCGGGCGCCGCCGTCGCGCTCGGAGCGGCACTGCTGAACCCGGTGTTCCTGGTCTCCGGCGCGACCCAGGCATTCAGCCAGTACAACCAGCGGGCGCAGCGGTCCGCGCTGATGAGCACCCAGGCGGCGAGCGGCTGGGCGAGCGCCCTCGACCGGTGGAACACACTGGTCACCGCCACGATCCCGGTGCTCGGCTACGTCCTGACCGAGAACCTGTTCGCGCTGCGCTGGGAGACCGCCCGCCAGCTCGCCGAGGAGCTGCGGCGGGCGGCGCCGACGGCGCGGGGGGCCGCGATGGGCGGCGTCGCCCGGCGGCTCGCCCGGCTCGACGTGCTGCGTCGCTACCCGGCCAACAGCGGTATCCGGCTCACCCGGGGCGAGATCGCGCACCACCTTCGGGTCGCGCGCGACTCGGTCAGCACCCCCCGGTTCGTCGACTTCTGATTCCCTACCCGAGCCCGATCCCTTACCCGAGCCCGAGCCGCGAGGGAGCCGCCATGTCCATCTTTGCGAGCCAGTTCGACCGTGCTCGGGTCTACACGGGCATGTACACCGGCCGGCCCGACGACACGACCTGGCGAACGCCCCGCGGTGCCGCCACCGGCGGCGGCGGGCTGCTGGCCGGCGGTGTGGTCGCCGCCCTGGCCGCGGGCGGTGTGGTCGCCGGCCTCGCCGCGGCGACGGCCATCGACGCGTTCTTCGGCGATGACTCGGGCTCGGGCGCGGACTCCCACGCTCACCAGGACGCGCCCGCCGATCCGCACCACGACGGCCACCCGGACGCCGGCTCGGACGCCGGCTCGGGTGGCCACGCGGACGCCATGGCCAACGCGCACGCCGGCGCGGACGCCGGTGGGGATGCCGGCGGGGCGGGCGCCCACGGGCACGCCGACGCCTGGGGCGCTGGTTGGGGGAATGGCTGGGACGCCGGGTGGGACGCCGACTCCAGCCATCGGCTGGCCGCCGGCGGCCACGCCGGGACCGTGGACGCCGGCCATGAGACGGACCACCTGGGGGAGGCGTCCGGCCAGGCCGCCCACCAGCTGTTCGCCGAGACGAGCACAGCCGAGGCGGCCGACGACCACCACGTCCACGCCGGCCACGAGGAGGTCTGGACCCACGAGGCCGGCCACGCCGACGCCGGTTTCGGCGGCGACGACGGCTTCTCGGCCATCCACGACGCCGGCATCCACGACGCCGGTTCCTGACGGCGCCGCTCAGCTGGCGCTGGTGAGGCCGCTCAGCAGGGCATGGGTGCGTCGCTCCTCGGCGGTGCCGGGGGCGGCGAACACGTTGGCGATGAAGTCGGTCGTCCCGGCGGACGCGAGCTCGGCGATCCGGGCCGAGACGGTGTCCTCGTCGCCGATGAGCGCGACGTCGGCGGGCCCGGCGGCGCCCTCCCGGTCGAGCATCGCCCGGTACGACGGCAGGTTGCCATAGATCGCGAAGATCTTGCCGGCCTGGGCGTGGGCGGTGGCCGGGTCGTCGGTGACGCAGACCGGCAGGGAGGCGACCACCCGGGGCTCAGGGCGGCCGGCCGCCTCGGCCGCCGCCCGGATCGTCGGCGCGATGTGGTCGCGCACGGTCGCGGGCCCGGTCATCCACAGCACGGTGCCGTCGGCGCGCTCGCCCGCCAGCCGCAGCATCGCCGGCCCGAGGGCCGCGACCAGCACGGGCACCCGCCCGAGCCGGGGTGTCGAGAGCCTGGCCGCGGCCCGCAGCGTCTCGCCCTTCACGTCCACGGACTCGCCGGCGAGCAACGGCACCAGCGCGGACAGGTACTCCGACATGTGGCGGACCGGGCGCTCGAAGCTGTAACCGAGCATGTCCTCGATCACGATCTTGTGTGACAGGCCGATGCCAAGGGTGAGCCGGCCACCGGTCGCGAGCGCCGTCGTCAGTGCCTGCTGCGCGAGTGCGACCGGATGACGCGGGTATGTCGGCACCACCGCCGTGCCCACCTCGATCCCGGGCACCTGGCTGCCGACGACGGCCAGCGTCGTCAGCGCGTCCAGGCCGAAGATGTTCGACAGCCAGGCCGAGGTGAACCCCTCGTCGGCGGCGCGGGCCAGCGTGTCGCGCATCTTCGTGAGCGCGTCCGGCTCGTCCGTGGCCGATAGCAGGATCCCGATGCGCATGGCGACTCCGATCGTCCTGCCCGCGGGGCGCGAGCGAGCTACGCCGGGGCGCGGGCGGTGGTTGGCGCGATGTGCGGCGCCTGTCACTATCGCGGACCGGACCATCGGGGTCGACCGCCGAGGGGCCAACCATCGAGGGAAAGGACTCAATGGCGAGCGGGTCGCGAGCCATGCCCGACGGACCTGCGAGGATCGGGGCATGCACGTTCCAGCGGCCGCCGCGGTGACCCCGTCCGCGGCACCGGCTTCCGAGCATCTGTTCGCCCGCGCCGGGCGGGTCACTCCTGGCGGCGTCAACTCCCCGGTCCGGGCGTTCCGGGCGGTCGGGGGCGTGCCGCGGTTCATGGTGTCCGGCAAGGGTGCCTATCTGACGGACGCGGACGGCCGGCACTATGTCGACCTGGTCTGCTCGTGGGGGCCGATGATCCTCGGCCACGCGCACCCGGACGTCGTCGACGCGCTGCACCGCGCCGCCGCCAGCGGCACCAGCTTCGGCACCCCGACCCCCGGCGAGGTCGAGCTCGCCGAGACGCTCGTCGACCGGGTCGCCCCGTTGGAGCAGGTCCGCCTGGTCAACTCCGGCACCGAGGCGACGATGAGCGCGATCCGGCTGGCCCGCGGGTTCACCGGTCGGTCGAAGATCGTGAAGTTCGCCGGCTGCTACCACGGCCACGTCGACGCCCTGCTGGCCGCCGCGGGCTCGGGCATCGCCACCCTCGGCCTGCCCGACACCCCCGGGGTGACCGGCGCGGCCACCGCCGACACCATCGTCCTGCCCTACAACGACCTCGCCCTGGTCGAGGCCGCGTTCTCGGAGCACGGCGACACGATCGCGGCGGTGATCACCGAGGCGGTGGCGGCGAACATGGGTGTCGTCCCACCCCTGCCTGGCTTCAACGCCGGCCTTCGCCGGCTGTGCGACCAGCACGGGGCGTTGTTCATCTTCGACGAGGTCATGACGGGCTTCCGGGTCTCCCGCGCCGGCTGGTGGGGCCTGGAAGGCGTGGCCGAGGGCTGGGCGCCCGACCTGTTCACCTTCGGCAAGGTCATGGGCGGTGGGCTGCCCGCCGCGGCCTTCGGCGGCCGGGCCGACGTGATGGCCCGGCTGGCGCCGGCCGGCCCCGTCTACCAGGCCGGCACCCTGTCCGGGAACCCGCTGGCCGTCGCCGCGGGGCTGGCCACGTTGCGGGCCTGTACGGACGAGGTCTACGCCACCGTCGACGCCCGCGCCGCCGACGTCGCCGGGATCGTGTCCACCGCCCTGACCGAGGCCGGCGTCGCGCACCTGCCGGCCAGCGCTGGCAACCTGTTCAGCTTCTTCTTCACCGACGCCGCCGCCGTCATCGACTACGCGGGTGCCGCCGCCCAGCACACCGCCCGCTACGCGGCCTTCTTCCACAGCATGCTCGACGCTGGCATCTACCTGCCGCCGTCCGCCTTCGAGGCCTGGTTCGTCTCCGCCGCCCACGACGACGACGCCGTCAACCGCATCGCCGACGCGGCCCCCGCCGCCGCCCGCGCCGCCGCGTCGGTGGCCGACCCGCCGGCCGCTGGCGCGCACGGGGCGGTGGCCCCGTGAACGAGGCGGCGGCGGAGCCAACCCCGGAGGCCGTGACCCCGGAGGCCGCGGCCCCGGTTGTCACGGTCCCGGATGCGGCGCCGCTCCGGGAGGTGGCCGAGCAGGGGACGACGACCGTTCACCTGGTCCGCCACGGCGAGGTGTTCAACCCCGAGAAGATCCTCTACGGCCGGCTGCCGAACTACCGGCTCTCGGAGGCGGGGGAGAAGCAGGCGAAGGTCACCGCGGAGTTCCTCGCCCGGCTCGACGTCGCGGCTGTCGTCGCGAGCCCGCTGATGCGCGCCCAGCAGACCGCCGCGCCGATCGCCGCCGCCCACCGGCTGCCCGTGCTCGCCGACCACCGGCTGATCGAGAGCCGCAACTTCTTCGAGGGCAGGGCGTTCGAGGCGAGCCCCCGCCTGCTGCGCGACCCGAAGATGTGGTCGGTGCTGCGCAACCCGCTGCGCCCGTCCTGGGGCGAGCCCTACACCGAGATCGCCGAGCGGATGCTGGGGGCCGCCGCGGAGTGGCGCGATGCCTTCTCCGGCCGGCACATCGTGCTGGTCAGCCACCAGCTGCCCGTCTGGACCGCCCGCCGGGCCCTCGAAGGTCGCCGCCTCTTCCACCGCCCTGACCGCCGCCAGTGCGCGCTGGCCAGCGTCACCTCCGCCGTCTACGGCGACGACGGCACCCTCCTGCGCGTCGACTACGCCGAGCCCAACGGCCCCACCGCCACCGGCTCCGGCTCCGTCGGCGCCTGATCAAACCCCGCGACTGACCTTGGTCCTTGGTGGTGCGGCGTCATGCTTTGCCGCCGTCGCCCCTCCCCTCGCCCCCGATGATCGCCGTTTGTGCCCTGCCGTGGTTGCCAGCGGGCCAGATCGTGACCACCGGAGGGCGCAACGGCGATCAGGTCGCGGGCCCGACCACCGGGGCGCCGGGCGCAGGTGGCGTTTCGTGCCGGTCCTGGCGTCGCGACGGTTGTCGGTCCGATGATCCTCCTCTTGGCTCTGAACAGGAGCCGTCCTGGCGGTGAAAGAGGAGGAAACATGCGGGTGGAGTTGGGCGAGCGGGTGGCACTGGTCACCGGCGCGTCGCGGGGGATCGGGCTTGCCATCGCGCGGGCGCTGGCCCAGAACGGTGCGCGGGTGATGCTGACCGCCCGCAAGCTGCCCGCGCTGGAGGAAGCAGCCGCGGAGATCTCTGGTGACCTTGCCGATGCCGAGGGGGCCGGCGAGGTGGCGGTGTTCGCGGCTCATGCCGGTAGCCCGGAGGGAGCCGAGGCCGCGGTGGCCGCGACGGTCGAGCGGTTCGGCGGGCTCGACATCCTGGTCAACAACGCCGCGACCAACCCGTACGCCGGCCCGTTGATCGACATCGACCTGCCGAGGCTGGACAAGACCATCGAGGTCAACCTGCGCGGCCCGCTGGTCTGGACGCAGGCGGCCTGGCGGGCGCGGCTGCGCGAGCACGGCGGGACAGTGCTGAACATCGCCTCCATCGGAGGGCTGAAGTACGGCGGGCCGCTCGGCGTCTACGACATGACGAAGGCGGCTCTGATCTACCAGACGCGCCACCTGGCGACCGAGCTGGGACCCGGCGTGCGGGTCAACGCGATCGCGCCCGGCCTGGTCCAGACCGACTTCGCCCGTTACCTGTGGACGGGCGCCGGCCCTGAGGCCGACTACGGCTGGGCGCTCGGTCGTATCGGCCAGCCCCCCGACATCGCGTCGGCCGCCCTGTTCCTGGTGAGTGACGCGGCCGCCTGGATCACCGGCGAGGTCCTGGTAGTGGACGGCGGCAGCCTCCTGGGCCCCCGCCTCGCCCCGACCCCGCTGCCCTCTACCGCCGGCTGACGCAGCTGCTGGTACTTGCTGCCTGCCTGCCTGCCTGCATGCCGGCCGCACGCGACGGGCCCGGTCGCCACGCTGCTCACCCGCCGGTCTGCCTCGAGCCCGATGGTCCTACCGCCCCGCCGGCTTTGGGTCCGTCAGCGCCTGGCGCTTCCGCGTGAGTTTCGTCGGGCCTGGAATCCCGCCCGCCGGGCGCACGGTGCCGACGAGCGCCGCGCCGACCAGCGGCAGGGCGGTAAGGACGAGCAGGCAGGAGTGGTAGGGCAGGCCCGTGACGAGTGCCGGAACCGCCGCCGCACCCACGAAGAGCACCGAGGTGTTCACCCCGACCGCGGCCGTGCGCCGTTCGCCGGCGCTGAGCGTCAGTAGGCCCACCAGGCCGGGGACGACCAGGCTCGTGCCCGCGACGTAGACGACGCTGCCGAGGACCATCGCCGGCAGCGCCCCGAGCTGCAGTACGCCCAGCCCGGCGGCCGCGGTCAGGAAACCGGCCGCGCTCTGTAGCCGTGGAGAACGCCCCACCCTGGTGCGGGCCACCAGTGGAGCCGCCAGCAGCCCCACACAGCCCACCGCCTCGAACGCCAGCAGCAGGCCCGTTCCCGCCTGATGGCCGTGGATCAGGCGTCCATCGACCGCGCGGTACATCGCCACGAAGGTCCCGAAGACCCCGAACGCGGCACCGAACACCGGCCAGATCCGGCGGTCGCCCACCAGTGCCCCGACCGACCGCGCCAGGCCTTCACCCGATCCACCGCCCGACGGCGGATCAGGCGCCAGGACGAGCCAGAGTGCCGCGGCCAGCAGGCCGTAGATCCCCGCGCTGACCCAGAACACCGCCGCCCAGCCGGCCCAGGCGAGAACGCCGGTGCCAAGGAGCTGGCCGACGATGCCGGCACCGAGCAGGCCGGTGGTCAGCAGGGCCAGGGCCGGCCCGCGCCGGGCCGGCGCGGTGCGCTCGGCGGTGAGGACCAGCGCGACCGGCGCGAACATCGCCGCGGCCAGCCCCTGCCCGGCGCGCACGGCGAGGAACACGCCAAAGTCACCGGTCAGCGGCGCCGCCGCGGTCACGACGGCCAATATCCCGGTCGCGCCGGCCAGCGTCCGCCGCGGGCCCCACCGCGCCGCGACCAGCCCCGCGGCGAGGAAGCCCGCCGCGTAGGCCAGCGCGAAGGCGCCGCTGGTCCAGCCCGCCGCCGCGTCGTCGACGCCGAACCGGAGCCCGGTAGGTCCGGCCAGCGGTACCCCGGCGTACAGCGCAGCCGGGATCAGCAGCGCGCAGATCGCCAGCAGGACGGTCGTCGCGTCCAGCGCGGTGACCTGCTCACGGTTCGCCGGACTGGCCGGACTGGCCGGACTGGCCAGAACTCGTACGCGGACTTCGTCGCGGCCGCGCATGAGCCTCAGCCCCCTACACCGTGAGCTCGGCGAGCTCGGCGAGCTCGATCGGTGTGACCCCGTCCCGGTCGGCCAGCCGCAGCTGCTCGGCGGTGTGGTATCCCCACCGGGCCCACAGGCTCGGCACCCCCGCGCGGACCGCGGCGACGACGTTGCCGAGGTTGTCGTCGACGAACAGCACCCGGGCGGGATGCCCCGCCCGCGCCCGCGCCGCGTTGATCGCCGCGGGCTTGTCCACGCAGTCGCCGATGATGTCCGCGACGTGTTCGCGCAGGCCGTGGTGGGCCAGGATCCTCCCCGCCGACACGGCGTCCTTGGCGGTCACGACCACCACCCGCCCGTCGTGGCGGGCGATCGCCGCCCCGACCTGTGGGTACACCCGGTGCGCTTCCAGCCACCGCCGCGGCGCGGTCAGCCGCAGCCTCGTGCGCACCGCGCCCGCCCGCCGCTCGAAGCCCGCGACGTCATCGGCGCTGAACGTCGCGAGCAGCATCTCGTAGCCATCCTGAGAGTCGACGGCGTCGACGTCGGGGTGGTGGGCGACGAGGAACCCGCCGAGGGTGCGGGCATACGGCCTGATCCGCCGGAAGTCGTCCACGAACCGGGCAGGCAGGATCGTGGCGTCCAGCTCCGGCGGCGGCCCGTCCGGGGCCCGGTGGTGGCCGTGCCAGGCGACCACCGCGCATTCGGTGAAGGCGTCACAGATGACGCCGTCGAAATCAAGGAAGAGCATCGTCGCAAGCTCCGTGTTGGATCCGCGTGAACGGGCTCGGCGCCGTCGTCAGCCCGCGGCCAGTACCGGCGCGGCGGCGGTACCGGCGTCGGCGGTGACGGCCTGGGCGGCGAGGGCCGCGGTGGTCTCGAAGACCGCCCGCATGAACCGGCCGACGTAGGCGTAGTAGGAGCAGGTGATGATGTTGCCGTCGACCACCACGTCGCTGTCGATGACATGGGCGCCGGCATTGACGACGTCGTCCCGCAGACCGATGTAGGCGCAGGCGTTGCGGCCGCGCAGCACGCCGGCGCTCACCATGATCCACGGTCCGTGGCACAGCCCGGCGACGACGCGGCCGGACTCGGCCATGCCGGCGACGAACGAGCGCACGCGACGGTCCTGGCGGACCCGGTCCGGTGCCTCGTGGCCACCCGTGCAGATCACCGCGTCGTAGGCGGCGACGTCGAGGTCGTCGAAGCTGATGTTGGGGCTGGCGGTCTTGTCCATCGGCAGGGGAACGCCGTACTTGCCGGTGACGGGCTCGCCATCGCGGGTGGCGACGTCCACCGTCCAGCCCTCCTCCAGCAGTCGGTAGTAGGTGTAGACCACGTCGTGGTCCTGGAAGCCGGGACCGGTGAGGATGACGGCGCTGCTCATGGTGGGTCCTTTCGGAGAGACGACCAGAGGTCCGACGCGCGCCAGGGCGTACTGACGAAGGCGCGGCGGCATGGCAATGACATGGCAATGGCCTGGCTGCCCGGCAATGGCCTGGCTGTCTGGCGAAGGCAGGCGGGGCGGGGCCGGCGCTACTGGGCGCCGCTGATCGACAGGTAGCTCCTGTCGGTGGCGACCTCGTCGCGGGACGCGCCGCCCAGCACGTCGACGCTGCCGTGCACCACACCGCTCATGCCGATGGGAACGTGGAAGAGCTCGGTCGGCAGCCGGCGGTAGTACAGGTCCATCCCGGTTCTGATCTCGTAGCTGAACCGGCGGTCCGGGGACGCCCGGCGGATGACCGCGTGCGGGATGTGCGGGGCGCGGCGCAGCGGGCTGCCGTCGAGATGGCTGGCCGTGGGCTCGTAGGCGGTCGTCGCGCGGTCGTAGCTGTCCGTCAGGCGGACCAGGTCGAACTTGTTGCGCGGCAGCTCCACCTCCACCAGGGCCAGCTGGGCGGAGCCGGTGTTGGTGGTGCCGTGGAAGGCCCCCGCGCCGATGCGCACCGCCGTTCCCGGGCCGACCTCGAACGCCCCGTCCAGTGTCGAGATCTCGCCGGTTCCCCCCAGGCACAGCAGATAGGTCACCTTGCGGGGATGGGCATGCACGGAGGTCGCGTGCCCGGGCTCGATACGCAGCTCCCAGACGTCATGGAAGTCGTCGGCGAAGACCCGGTACTCGCAGCCCCATGGTTTGTCGATATGTTCGTTGAGGTGCTCGTGGTGTTCCGGGTTTTCCTGTTGGGCCCGGCTGCCCCGGCGCAGCAACCGTTCCAGCTCGCGTACGTCCTTTTCGGACGTCCGTATGGCGATACGATCGATCGTCTCGGCGGAGGGCTGCCGGACTATTGTCACCGAAGAAGACATCACGCACTACTCCGATTTACTATCGGCCCGCAATTCGTGGAGGTGTCGGGAGGTGATCGCCTCGGGCAGCATGCTGCCACGGGAATCGCGTCCCGGCCAATAACGAATTGGCGCCGCGTCATCATCGCGGCGATGGCGATGATTAGTAGCCGACAGCGGTGACGGATAGCCGACACGACACGGCGAAGCCTTCGCCGCCGTGGGCCCGGCCCGTTGGCATCGCTGGCCCATCGGCATCGCCGACGTGTCAGTACGGCCTGCCCGTCAGTGCGGCCCGCCCGTCAGTACGGCCGGGCCGTCACCACAGCCGGGCCTGCAGCAGCAGCCGGGTGTGCACCTCAGCCAGGTGAGGCTGGGTCAACGATCCGGCGCGGACCGCGAGGAACAGGGTGTTGATGGGCGGGATCTCCGGGGTGTGCAGCTCCCGCAGGGATCCGTCGGCGAGATGGTCGGCGATCAGGTAGCGCGGCACGACTCCCACCCCGGCCCCCGCCAGCAGCGTGGAGATCACCCCGCGCAGGTCGTCGACGGTCACGACCACCCGCAGCCGGGGCAGCACCCCGAAGGCGAGCGAACAGTACTGGTGCAGCAGTGAGTCGCCGCTGGAGCCGGTGACCACGGCGACGTCCTGCAGCGCGACGGCCCCCCACTGGGAGAACCGCTCCGGGGTGAGCAGGCGGGCCCAGTCGTCGGTGCCGACCAGGACGAGGTCCTCGTCGCACAGGGCGGTCACCTGCAGCCGCCGGTCGCGGCTGTACACGCTGCTGATGACGATGTCCTGGTGGCCCTCGGTCAGGCCTTCCAGCAGGTTCTCCGCCGTCCCGAGCGTCACCTGGATGCGCAGGCCCTGGCGGACCAGGTCGGCCAGGGAGGGCAGTACCCGCGCCGAGGTCAGCTCCGGCGGCCCGCCGAGATGCACCACCCGGCTCAGCGGCCCACCGTCGCCCGTGATGCGCGCGACGATCACCTGCTCCAGCGCGTCGACGTGGTTGGCGATCTCGGTCGCCAGCCGTTCCGCGTCTCCGGTGGGCAGCACGCCCCGGCTGGTGCGGTCGAACAGCGGACGGCCGATGGCGGTTTCCAGGGCCTTGACCTGACCGGTCACCGCGGGCTGGCTGAGCCCGAGCTCCCGCGCGGCGCGGGTGAGCCCGCCGGACCGGTAGACGGCGAGAAAGGTGCGGAGAAGGTCAAGGTCGGGCCTCTGCTGCACGTCTTCCCCCAGCGGTCGGAGTGTGTTTCAGGCTCGTGCCGTTCCTCTTCGTTGCGCGGTCACCGGTATCTCCCGGGCGCGGGCGGATTTCGGCGCGGCCGTGCTTCCGGGCGAAAAGCCGCCGGGCCAGGTCGTTGTTCACCCGGCACCGGTCAATTATCACCACTTCCGATCACGGGCCACTGTGCGCTCCCTCGGGCCGCGGACAAGGTGGTTCCGGACACTTCGTTGTTTTCTTCGGATTGTCAGCGCAATACGGCGCGTTCGGAAGGCATGCGGCGGTGTGTTGCCGCTGCGCCGCGCGGTACCGGCCGGTGAACGCTCACGGCGGCCACCCGCGGCGCGCGCCGGCGGACCGACCCGCCTCGGCCTGCGAGACTCGGCGGGAGGGAGCATGATCGAGGGGATGAGCATGATCCGCAGCTCCGGACCACCACGGGTCCTGATCGTCGTCAGCAGCTGGACCCGGCTGGGGAACACCGGCCGGGCCACGGGTTTCTGGCTGCCAGAGGCCGCGTATCCCTGGTGGGAGGCGAGCGCCGCCGGCTACCAGGTCGACATCGCGAGCATCCTCGGCGGCCGCCCACAGGCCGACGGAGTCGACCACAGCGACCCGGTGCAACGCCTCTTTCTCGGCTCCCAGGACGTCCGCGACGCGCTGGACGGCACTCCGGCGGTGAGCGAGGTCGATCCGGCGGACTACGCGGCGGTCTTCCTCGCCGGCGGATACGCCGCCATGTGGGACATGCCGGACAACCCGGCCCTCGGTGCGCTGGTCGCGGCGGTCTGGACCGCGGGTGGCGTCGTGAACGCCGTCTGCCACGGGCCGGCGGGGTTGCTCCCTGCTCGGCGCGACGACGGAACCCCGCTTGTGCGAGGTCTGCGGGTCACCGGCTTCAGCCACGACGAGGAGCGCAAGGCCAGCATGATCGGCGTCGTCCCGCTGCTGCTTCCCGATGCGCTGACCGCGCTGGGGGCGCACTACGAGTCCGGCCGTAGCTACGCCCCTCGGGTGGTGGTCGACTCGAGGGTCGTCACCGGCCAGAACCCGGCGAGCGCCCCCGAAGCCGCCCGGATCACCATGCAGCTTGTCGCCGATGCCGCCAGCCATAAAAAATCTTATGGCCCGGGCCTTGGCGCACATTAGACGGCACCTGCTCCCGCACCTACCGTCGGCCCCGACAGATCTTCAGCACGACCCAGATCTTCAGGACGACACGGAGAGGCTGCCGACGATGGCTCCGAACAAGCGAATCCTGATCGCCCTCACCAGCCACAGCGACCTGGGTGCGACCGGGCGCGGTACCGGTTTCTACGTCTCCGAGGCCGCGGACCCGTGGCAGGTGTTCCGGGCGCACGGCTACGAGGTCGACCTCGTCAGCACCGCCGGCGGCGAGCCGCCCCGAGACGGCGTGAAGCCCGACGACCCGACCCAGCGGAGGTTCCTCACGGACCCCGACATCGCCGCCAAGCTGCGCGCGACCCCGACCCCCGACCAGCTCGACCCGGCGGCGTACGACGCGATCCTCTACGCGGGCGGCCACGGCACCATGTGGGACTTCCCCGGCGACACCGACCTGGCGGAGCTCGCCCGTCGCATCTACGAGGACAACGAGGGCGTCATCGCCGCGGTCTGCCACGGCCCGGCCGGACTGGTCAACATCACCCTTTCCAACGGCCGCCCCCTCGTCGAGGGAAAGAGCCTCGCCGCGTTCACCAACGACGAGGAGCACGCGGTCGGCCTCGCCGACACCGTTCCGTTCCTGCTGCAGAGCAGGCTGGAGGACCT
The DNA here is from genome assembly GCF_000235425.2 of Pseudofrankia saprophytica. NCBI lineage: Bacteria > Bacillati > Actinomycetota > Actinomycetes > Frankiales > Frankiaceae > Pseudofrankia > Pseudofrankia saprophytica. The sequence continues at coordinate 493,322 of NZ_KI912266.1, read as the reverse complement.
CGGCGCCAAGCACCTCGGCGCCCCCAACTTCGCGGCGCAGGTCGTCGTCGACGGCCGACTGGTCACCGGGCAGAACCCGGCCAGCGCCACCGGGGTCGCCGAAAAGGTCATCGAGGTCCTCGCGGGCCGTCCCTGACCCAGCGGTCAGGAGAGGTCGGCCCGGGCGGGCAGGGCGTCGTAGGCGCCGGGGCGGGTGATGGTCAGGGCGGCGGCCGACTGTGCCCGGTAGACGGTGTCGGCCTGGGTCGCCCTTGCGACGTGGTGGGCGGAGAAGACCGCGGTGAAGGCGTCGCTGGCGCCGGTCGTGTCGATGACCTCCGTGGGATGCGCCGGGTAAGCGCGGGTCGTCGCGCCGTCGTAGACCGCGCAGCCGCGTTCGGCGAGGGTGACGCAGACCAGTGGGACGGCGAGCATCCGGCCGACGGCTTCGGCCAGGTTCTCGGCGGGACCGTCGCGGGCCGGGTGGCCGTCGGGCAGGAGGGCGCGCGCCTCAAGCTCGTTCGGGATGAGGACGTCGACGAGATCCCACCGCACGGCGTCGAACTGCTGGCGATCGGCGGGTCGCGGCGCGGGGTTGACGATGACCAGGGCGCCCACGGCCCGGGCGATCCCGGCGACGGGGGAGATCGCCTCGGGAGTCTCGAAGGTGAGCAGGACGGCGTCGGCGCCGCGAATGGCCTGCTCCGCCCGGGCGATGACCTCGGACGTGACGGCGTACTCGTCCGGGACGCGCCAGACGAAGGCGTTCCGGCCGTCGGGGGCGGTGAACACGAGACAGATGGGGGTCGGCACGGTCGGGTGCTGGGCGATCGTGGTCACGTCGATGCCCTCGGCGGCGAGCGTCGCGAGCAGCGACGATCCGACCGGGTCTACGCCGAGCACCCCGACGGCCGAGACACGGGCGCCAGTACGGGCGAGGGCGACGGCCTGGTTTAGGCCCTTGCCGCCCGGGACCGTCCGGACCGACTCGGGGCGCAGGTCGTCGCCCCAGTCCGGGAGACGCGGGGTGCCGATCAGGCAGTCGGCGTGGTACGAGCCGACCACGACGAACCGCAGGTCGCGGACCGGTCGCGGCGTCCTGATGTCAGTAGTCAACCCGCCCCCTTCCCCGGACACGATGCGTGATCCTAGGGGCCGGCCGTGCGCTGCCACCGGGACGGTCGGGCCGGCCACCTGGAGCGGCCGCCCGGAGCGGCACGCGGGACGGCCAGGCGGCGACCGGCGACGGGTCCGGTCAGCTGCCGGCGCCGGGCAGTGTCTCGGAGAGTTCGATCATGTTGCCCCAGGGGTCGCGCAGGAAGGCGAGCCGCCGGCTGATGGCCTCGATCTCGAACGGTTCCCCGATCAGGTCGACCCCTCGGGCGGCGAGCTCCGCCCGGGCCCGGTCGACGTTGTCGACATGAAGGCACAGATGCTGGTATCCGCCGTATTCCAGACTGACCGCCAGGTCGTCGAGGACGGGGTTCGGATTCGGCACCGGCCCGCCGAGCAGCTCGAGATGGAAGTCGTCATCCGCGGCCGGGCTCAGATAGGCCAGCAGCAGTTCTCCGTATGGCCATTCCCGTAGGACCCTGAAGTCGAGCTTCTCGGTGTACCAGCGCTTTGCGGCCTCGTAGTCCGGGACGCGGACACCGACGTGGTGTCCGGTGACCGAGGCGAAAGGGCTCGAGGTGTTCTTCGGCGGATGCGGGGGCATCGGCATTGCGGGCTCCTGGGAACGGCGGCTCTCGGTGAGCCGAGGCGGTGGTCCGGGTCGTTCGAAGTCAACACCGGCGGGACAACCGTCCGCCCCACGCTGACCGGCCCTGCTCGGGCGGGGTCCGCTGAACCTGGTTCTGGCCGTACCAGGTTCCGTCTTCCGCCGTGGCCACGGCCGCGCGGATACTCGCGGGATGGCTCTGGAGGCGATGGACCGATCGGCTGAGCTGCGGGACTTCCTACGTTCGCGACGCGCTCGGCTCAGCCCCGCGGACGTCGGGCTTCCCTGGCGGCACGACGGCCGCCGGGTGCCGGGGCTGCGCCGCGAGGAGGTCGCGATCCTCGCCGGGGTCAGCGTCGACTACTACACCCGGCTGGAGCAGGGCCGTGCCCGCAACGTCTCCGACCAGGTACTCGACGCCCTCTCGGCGGCGCTGCGACTCGACGGCCTGGAACGCGACCACCTGCGCCTGCTCGCCCGCCCGCGGCGCTCGATGCCCGAGACCGCTCACCCGGGCGGTGCGGATTTCGGCGCCCGCGGCGTCGGCGGTGTCGATGGCGCTGGCCGCGCCGCGGGCGGTGTGGCCGGGCAGGCACGGCCCAAAGCGTCCGCCGCGGTCCGCGCCATGGTCGACGCACTCGATCCCGTACCGGCGATCCTGCACGGCCCACTGCTGGAGGTGCTGGCGATCAACCGGATGGGCGCGATCCTCTTCGACGACTTCGCGGCCATGCCCGTGCGGGAACGGAACATGGCTCGCTGGACATTTCTGGACCCCCGGGCGCGCGCCGTGTACCCGCGCTGGGAGACCGTGGCCGCGCAGATGGTGGCGATTCTTCGCCGGGCGGCGGGACAGCGGGTCGACGACCCGGCGCTGAACGATCTCGTCGGTGAGCTCACCGTACGTTCCGGCGATTTCGCGCGGTGGTGGGCCGACCACGCGCTCTTCCAGCACACCCACGGGGCGAAGACCGTCCACCATGATCTCGTCGGCGATATGGATCTGCGCTACCAGTCACTAGTGCTCCCGCAGGACCCGGGCCAGAACCTCATCCTGTACACGGCGCTCGCCGGGTCGCCCACGGCGGAGAAGCTCGGTCTGCTTTCCACCTGGGACCCGCGACCCGGCGCGTCCACCGCCGAGCTCGGGGCCCGGCCGGTCAGCTCGGCGTGATGGGTGGGAGGAGGCCGCGTTCGAGGGCGATGGTGACGGCGCGGGTGCGGTCGTCGACCTGGAGCTTGGCGAAGATCCGCAGCAGGTGGGTCTTGACGGTGGCCTCGCCGATGAACAGCTCGCGGGCGATCTCGGCGTTGGTGCCGCCGCGGGCGACCGCCGCGAGCACCTCGGTCTCGCGGCGCGTCAGGGTGACCGGCTCCGGCGCGCGCAGGCGGGAGGCCAGCCGGGCGGCGACGGGCGGGGCGAGCACGGTCTCGCCGCGCGCCGCCGCGCGGATCGCCTCGGCGAGCGTGTCGAGCGGGGCGTCCTTGAGCAGGTAGCCGGCGGCGCCGGCCGCGACGGCGCGGACGATGTCCGCGTCGCCGTCGTAGGTGGTCAGCACGAGCACCGCGACGCGCGGATGGCTCGCGCTGATCCGCTCGATGGCCGCCACGCCGTCCAGGCGCGGCATCCGTAGATCCATGAGCACTACGTCGGGCAGCAGCTCCCCGGTCTGGGCGACGGCCTGCTCGCCGTCGGCGGCGGTGCCGACGATCCGCAGGCCGGGCTGGCTGGCGAGCATCCCGACCAGTCCCGACCGCACCACCGGGTGGTCGTCGGCGACGAGGACCCCGATCGTCGCCTGCTCCTCGCCCGTCATCACGATCTCCGCTTCCATCCGGGTGCCTGTGCCTGTGCCTGTGCCTGTGCCGGTGGTGCAGGTGCCTGTGGCGTCACCGCTGGCGTATGACCCGGGCTACCACCTGCGTGCCGGCGCCCGGCGCCGACGTGACCAGCAGCTCGCCACCGGCCTCCTCCACCCGGCGGCGCATGCCGACCAGCCCGCTGCCGGTCTCGGTACCCACCGCGAAGCCGACCCCGTCGTCCACGACCCGCAACGTCGCCTCGCCAGGCCGGGCCGTGTCCAGGGCGACGGTCACCCCGGACGGCGAGGCGTGCCGACGGGCGTTCGTGAGGGCTTCCTGGGCGGCGCGCAGCAGCATCAGCTCCTCGGCCGGGAGCAGGCCCGACGGGCCGCCGGTGGCGATTGTGCCGCCGTCGCCGTCGCCGTCGCCGTCGCCGTCGTTGCCGGTCGGCTCGGGGGTGAACCGGATGTCGACCTCGATGCCGGTCTCCCGGGTGAAGCGGCCGGCGAGCTGGGTGAGCGCGTCGCGAAGGCTGGTGCCGTCCAACTCGACCGGCGACTGGGCCGCCACCAGGGCGCGTGCCTGCGCCAGGTTCTCGCTCGCGACCTCCTCGACCAGCTCGAGGCGTTCGCGCGCGGCCGCCGGGTCGGCGCCGAGCTGGGCGATGGCGGTGCGGGCCAGCATGAGGATGCTCGTGTAACCCTGCGCGAGCGTGTCGTGGACGTCACGGGCCATCCGGTCCCGCTCGGCCTGCGCGCCGCGCTCGCGCTCCAGCGCCGCGACCTCCGCCCGCGCGCTCTCCAGCTTCTCGATCAGACGCGCCTGCTCGCGGCTGCGGTCGAACAGGCTGTGGACCCAGATGCCCATCAGCAGAGCGAACGCGACCCCGATCGCCTGGTTGGCGATCAGGCTGACGAGATCCGGCCGGTCCCGCGCCGGGCGCAGCGCCATCCCGACGATGCTGGCGGTGACCAGCGCGAGCGACCAGAAGGTGCCCGGGAGTGGCCGGTCGACCAGGGACCACACCTGGGCGTAGACGATGAAGAAGATGAACAGCGTGTCCGGATCGGTCCTGGCCAGCACGCCGATCCCGGCGACGAGCACGACCAGGTAGACGACGATGAGCGCGCGGCCGCGGGGTGACACCCTGGCCGCGGTCAGGCCCACCCGGCCGGCCACCGCGTAGGCGAGCACGATCGCGCCGATCGCGGCCAGCGCCGCCGGGCGGCACCAGGGCTCGGACAGGTCGTTGGTCAGGATCGTGAGCACGGCGAGCGCCGCGAGGATGACGAAGGACCCGTGCAGGCCCACCAGCACCCGGCGCCAGACGCGCGCGCCCATGGGCGGGCCCTCGTGCGTCGACGGGTCGGCCTGGCTGGGCAGCAGGAACGAGCCGACGCCGCGCCAACACCTCGTCACCAGTGCCGCGCCCGAGTTCACCTGTGAACCTCCGCCTCGACCCACTGCGCCACGACAGGACCCATTGCGCCACGACAGATGGTCTAACGACTCTGGGGACAGAGGCCGCCGGGTGCGCGAAGAAGAGCATTTTCGCGCACCCTTGGCCCTTAGGAGACGCGGCGCCAGCGGAAGCGACGGGCGCAGACGATGATGCCGACGACGACCCAGGCGGCGAGGATGAGAGCCGTCCGGCCGTGCTCCCAGCCACCGGCCACCTCTGCGCTCGCGGCGGCGTCGGGCAGGAACACCGAGCGCATCCCCTGTGTCAGCCACTTCAGCGGGAAGATGCTCGCGATCGTCTGCATCCAGCCGGGCAGGTCGCTGTAGACGAAGAAGACTCCGGAGAAGAACTGCAGCACGAGCGCGATCGGCACGATGATCGTGTCCGCGTTCTTCGCTGATTTCGGCAGCAGCGACACGGCGAAGCCGAGCGCCGTCCCGGCCAGCGTGCCCAGCAGCGTCACCCAGCCGAACGTCAGCCAGTGGGCGGCGTCCACGGGGAACGGGACGTCGAAGGCGAAGCGTGCCACCACGACCAGCAGGGCCAGCTGGGAGACGGTCGTCACCAGCACCTGGGCCGCCTTGCCGGCCAGGTAGGAGATCGCCGGCGTGCCGAGCGCCTGCAGCCGGGCCAGCTCGCCGGCGTCTCGCTCGCCTGCGATCCGGATGCCCAGCTGCTGGAACGTGTTGAGGATGATGCCGGTCGCGGCGATGCCGGCGGTGAAGTACTGGACGTAGGTGACGCCGCCCGCGACGTCGCCGCCCATGTCGATCGACCCGAAGATCACCAGCATGATGATCGGGTAGAAGAAGGAGAAGACCAGCGCCTGGCGAGCGCGCAGGTAGAGCCGAAGCTCGAGCGCGGCCCGCGCCCGGGCGATCCGCGCCGCGCTCGGGGGTGCCGCGACCGGGCCGCGGGCGAGGACGGGTTCGGTGGCGGTGGTAGTGGTGGTGGTCATGACCCACTCCTGGTGGTGACGCGCGGCTGGTGCGGCAGGTCGGGTTCGGAGGTCGGGTCGGGCTCGGCTGGCTGGGCGGGTTCGGCCGGTCGCGGGGTCTCGCCGTCGGCGGCGCTCAGCAGCTCGAGGTAGATGTCCTCGAGGGTGGGGCGGCGGATCTCCAGGTCCTCGATCTCATCGCCGCCGGGCGTCTCGGCCAGCAGCTGGCGGACGACCGCCGTCGGGGTCCGGGTGGTGACCTCGTGGACCAGATCGCCGGTGCGCCAGCGGACGGTCGCGCCGTCGCGTAGCTCGCCGCCGAACTCGGCCGTCGGCGCGACCTCGAGCAGCCGCCCGTGCGCGATCACCCCGACCCGGTCGGACAGCCGCGCCGCCTCGTCCAGGTAGTGGGTGGTGAGCAGGATCGTCGTCCCGTCGGCGCGCAGCTTCGTGACCAGCTCCCACAGCTGCCGGCGGCCCTGGGGGTCGAGGCCGGTCGTCGGCTCGTCCAGGAAGAGCAGCTCCGGACGGCCCTGCACGCCGAGCGCGACGTCGAGCCGGCGGCGCTGACCGCCGGACAGGTTGACGATCCGGGTGTTCGCCTTGTCACTGAGACCGACGGCCTCGATCAGCTCGTCGGCGGGCCGCGGCGACGCGTGGTACGCGGCGAAATGGCGGACGGCCTCGGCGACGCTGAGGTCGAGCGCCGCGCCGGTGGTCTGCGCGACGACGCCGATCCGTGAGCGCCAGCCCCGGTTCGCGCTGGCGGGATCGCGGCCGAGCACGGTGACGCCGCCGCCGTCCCTGGAGCGGAACCCTTCGAGGATCTCGACGGTGGTCGTCTTGCCCGCCCCGTTGGGCCCCAGCAGCGCGAAGCACTCTCCGGCCTCGATGGTCAGATCGAGATCATGGACGACGGCCCGCCCGTCATACGTCTTGCGCAATCCCGAAATCTCTATCGCTGGCATACCGCCACGATCTCCGCCGGAATGCCTCTCGCGGAACCACCGGGAGTTGGGCCGTGGTGTCCACCGATCGGTGGACACCACGCACGCGGGCCCGGCGCGTCGGCACCGGTGTGGCAACGGCGGGTCTGCACCCGCCGTCAGTCCTTCGGTAGGCCGCTTAGCGGTTCGAGAGGGTGCCGGTGCCGAAGTTGCACTTGTGCCCGGTACCCCCGAAACCGGGGCGAGAGATGTCGAAATCCAAGGTGTTGTCCCGGCCGGTCATGTTGTGATACACCACGTCGCAGGTATGGCCGGTCGCCTTGTCGGTCACTGTGATCACCTGCGGGCCCTCGTACATCGCTCCAGAAGTCCAGGACGTCTCGCCCGCGCTGTCCCACACCGCGAACGACGAGATCGGGAAGCCGGTGGAGGAGCTGGCGCGACCGCCGAAAACGAGGATCCTGACTCGGTCCTTGGGGATTGCCGTACCCCCATCGGTGATGCTTCCGCTGACACGGGTCGTCCCCGGGTCCGCGAGGGTGGGGACGGCGATTCGCCCGATGGGCGCGGAGTAGGCCCAGCCGTCGGTGTTGGGGTTGAAACGTTCGACTTCGAAGCGCGGGTGAACGTACTCCCGGTCGCGGTTGATGTCGGGGTAGAACTCCACCGACAGGGTTGCGGTGCGCCGACCCCAGTCCGTCCGCACGTAGCGGCCGGTGACGATGTCCCGCTGAATGTTTCCCATGAAGTACCCGAACGGGAAAAGTAGCCCCTGGCCGGCTTGGAACCGGGTGTAGGTGGTATAGCTTCCACGCTCTTCACAGGCATTGATGTATGTTTCTGCCAGATTCTGGCAGGGCAGGTACTTGTTCGTGGGGGAGCCAAGCACCAAATCCACGCCCACCGCGCCGGAAATCGGCAGCAGCCCGCCATGGAGGTCGGTGTAACCCTCGAACGGTATCGCGACGCCATAACGGCGCGATGGGTCTTTCGGGAACTGCGTGGTGTCGGCGGCCCAGGCCCCCGCGGAACTCATCGCCATGAACAGAAGGTTGAGGACCACCGCGAACGCCGCCGCCGCATACGTGACCCGCCGTGTCCGGCCCGAAAGAGTGCCAACCAGGACCGGCTTCCACTTCAGCACGCTTCGCACCCCAGACGCTGCTACGCAGAGTGACAACACAAAGGGTGACCATACATATACGCAGAGCGATGATCTGTGATCGGGCCGTCGCCGTCGCCGTCGCCGTCGCCGTCGCCGTCGCGGTCCGGTGCGTCGACGTCGGCATCGGCGCGTCGCGGGGTCGCCGGCCGGCAGGGAGAGCGGAAGGCGCGTGGCGGGGCCGTTCGGGCCCGATCGATGGCCGGTGAGCTTCACCACGCCGCACCGCCGTCACACCCAACGTCGCGTCCGCGTTCCGCCCATCACGCCTGGGCCCGCATCAACCGAGCACGGGTACGCGACCGTGATGGACCGGGGCCGAGTGGGGCGTGTACGAACGGCGCGACTTACTGTGTAGGGGAAGTTCTACGAGTGGTCGTAGACACCGTGTCGGAGCGGCGGGCGTGGCGCACATACTGGGTGGCGTGCTGGAGATGCGACGGCGGGACTCGTGTGTGCCGCGGACCTCCCAGATCGCTTCGCGATCCGGCAGGGACCCCGGGCGTGCGCCGGTGCCCGATGCGCTGCCGGTGACCCGGCGGCGGTTCGCCAGGATCGCGGGGGTGCCGGCCGCGCTGGCGCTGGTCGTGGGCCTGGTGCTTGCCGGCTGCTCGACGGGCTCGAACGCGGTCGACGCGACCGGCGGCGGCAGTTTCGGGTTCGTGCAGCAGGCCGCCGGGCAGGACTTCGTCCCGCCGGCCGACCGTAAGCCGGCTCCCAGGCTGGCCGGTACCACGCTGACCGGAGAGAAGCTGGATATCGCGTCGCTACGCGGCAAGCCCGTTGTGATCAACTTCTGGGCGAGCTGGTGCGCGCCCTGTCGCGAGGAGACGCCCCACCTCGTCGAGCTAGCGGGGAAGAGACCGGGCGTCGCGTTCGTCGGGGTAAACGAGAAGGAGCAGGGCGTCTCGCCGGGTCTGGCGTTCGCCCGGGACCACGGGGTCACCTACCCCAGCATCTTCGACAAGAACGGCATCCTCGCGGTGGGCTGGCCGATCGCGCTGGGGCTGCCGTCCACGGTCGTGCTCGACGCGAAGGGCCAGATCGCGGCCCGGTTCACCGGCGCCGTCTCGACCGAGGGGCTCACCGCGGTCCTCGACCAGCTGTCGGCCGAGACGTGATCGCCCCGAGCAGCGACTCGCTGGCCCCGCACGCGGGGGACGGCGAGTGAGCGTCACCGGGTTGGTCACCGACGGACCCCTGTTGCTCGCGACCCCGGTCGCCGCCGCTGCCGGCCTGTTGTCCTTCTTCTCGCCCTGCGTTCTGCCGCTCATCCCGGGCTACCTCTCTTATGTCACCGGCCTGTCCGGCGCCGACCTGGAAGGCGAGCCTTCGACGGCGAGGAAGCGACAGGCCGCCGTTTCCTCAGCCTCGGATACGGACGCCGACCCGGCGGACGCGGTGCCTGAGGCGGCGCTCGTGGCCGCCGGAGTGGCCGCGTCGCCGCCGCCCGGCCTGGTCGCCGACGGCGTGCGGCCGGCGCATCAGTCGCCGCCCACCAGGCCCTCGACCGAGGGACCGGCCTCCGGCCAGCGGGTCGCGGGTCGGCCGCGGCCGACCGCGAGCACGACCACGGCTGCGACCACGACGGCCGTCCGGCGCGGGCTGGGCCGGCTGGGCGCCCTTCGTCGAGCGGGGCGGGTGACCGCGGGGACCGGGCTGTTCGTGCTCGGGTTCACGGTGGTGTTCGTGTCCTACGGCGCGGCCTTCGGCGGGCTCGGGCAGTGGTTGACGGTGCACCAGGCCGGGGTCGCCCAGGTGCTCGGCGCGGTCACGATCGCCATGGGCCTGTTGTTCGCCGGCGCGTTCTCCCGGCTCTCCCTGGCCAACCGGGAGTTCCGGATTCACCGGCTGCCCGCCAAGGGCCTGCTGGGCGCGCCGGTGCTGGGCGCGCTGTTCGGCCTCGGCTGGACGCCGTGCCTCGGCCCGACCCTCGCGGCCGTGCAGGGGCTGGCAGTGCAGAGTGGTACTCCCGGCCGCGGCGCGTTCCTGTCCGCGGTGTACTGCCTCGGCCTCGGGGTGCCGTTCGTCGTCGTCGGGCTCGCCTTCCGACGGGTCGCCGGCGCGCTGCGCGTGGTGCGTTCGCACGCCCGGCTGCTGACGGTCGCGGGCGGCGTGCTGCTCGTCGCCGTCGGGGTCCTGCAGGTGACCGGGCAGTGGGCGGACCTGGTCGCGACGCTGCGCCCCTACGCCCCCGGATTCGCGGAGACGCCGCTGTGACGCCACCCTCGACGACTTCCGTACCGAAGGCACCGGCCGCGAACGGGCCGGGCTCGGGAGAGCCGGACGCTCCGCTGCCCGCCGCGGGCGCTGGTACCGACCAGATCGTCGCCCATCCGGATGAGTTCTCCATCCCGGAGACGCCCGCCGCGCGGGCGGCCGCGACGAAGCCGAGGTCGAAGGCGAATGCCACGGCCGCCGGCGCCGGCGGAGGCGCCGCCGGTAGGGACGGCGTGGACGGCGGGGACGGCAGCCCGGCCCGAGCCGGTGGGCGCGGCCAGATCGCGCGGCTGCTCGACCCGCCGCGGCGGGCCTGGCGGGTGCTCACCAGCATGCGCACCGCGCTGATCCTGCTGTTCCTCCTGGCGGTGGCGGCCATCCCCGGCTCGCTCATCCCGCAGCGCACCATCAACCCGCTGAAGGTGCAGGAGTACTACGCCGCCCACCCGACCTGGGCGCCGATCCTGAACCGGCTCGGTGGATTCCACGTCTTCGGGGCGCCGTGGTTCGCGGCGATCTACCTGCTGCTGTTCATCTCGCTGATCGGCTGCCTGTGGTCGCGTGTGCAGTGGCACCTGCGGGCGCTCGTCGGCCGGCCGCCGGCGGCGCCGGCAAGGCCAGGCCGGCTGGCCGGCGGGTCGTCCTGGGCGAGCACGCTCCCGCCCGAACAGGCCGTGGCGTCGGCGGCCAAGGTGCTGCGCCGCCGGCGGTTCCGGGTGGCGGTGGCGCCGCCCGGCGCGACCCGCCCCGGCGGCGGCCCCGACCACTCGGTCGCGGCGGAGAAGGGCTACCTGCGCGAGACCGGGAACCTGATCTTCCACATCGCGCTCGTTGTCGTCCTGCTCGGCGTCGGCCTCGGCTCCTGGTTCGGTTACCAGGGCACCGTCCTGGTGATCCAGGGCGACGGCTACTCGAACACGCTGATCTCCTACGACCAGTTCAGCTCCGGCCAACTGGTCGACACGGCCAAGCTGCGACCGTTCTCCCTCAACCTGGACGACTTCAAGGCCACCTATGAGGCGAACGGCCAGCCCAAGGACTTCGTGGCGACGGTCGCCTACGCCGACGACCTGGACGCCCCGGCGAAGCGCGCCGAGATCCGGGTGAACCACCCGCTGAAGATCGGCAGCAGCAAGATCTACCTGTTGGGGCATGGCTACGCGCCGCACTTCGTGCTGCGCGACAAGAGCGGCAAGACGGTGTGGGAGTCGTACGTGCCGTGCACCCCGCGGGACGCGATGTTCACCTCGACCTGCACCGTCAAGATCCCCGACACCGGGCTGCCGGCCACCGGGCAGCTCAGGACGCCGCAGCAGCTGGCCTTCTCCGGCTTCTTCACCCCGACGACCAGCTTCGACCCGGCCCGGGGCCCCGTCTCGATCTACCCGGGGGCGGTCGCGCCCGGGGTGATCCTCACCGGCTGGGTCGGCAACCTGCACGTCAACGAGGGCATCCCGCAGAACATCTACGCGCTCGACACACGGGACCTCAAGCAGTTCAGCACCAACGGCCCGAGCGGGGACGCGAGGATCGCCCAGCTGCTGGCCCCGAACGACCCGAAGAACCGCACGATGACCGGCCTGCCCGGTGGCCTGTCGCTCGAGGTCGACGGCCTGCGCGAGTTCGCCACCTTCGAGACGAAGTCCGACCCGTACAAGAGCCTGGTGCTCTACGCGGCGATCGCGATCATCGCCGGGCTGGTGACGAGTCTGCGGATTCGCCGCCGCCGGGTCTGGGTCCGCGCCCGCCCGGCTGCCGGCGCGGGGAGCACCGTCGAGATCGGCGGCCTGTCCCGCTCGGACGCGGAGGGCTTCGCGGCCGAGCTCGCCGCCCTCACCGGCCAGATCCGGGTGGCCACGGAGCCTCCCGGCCTGGCCGCATCGCCGCCCCCGGCTCAGCCATCGCCGGCTCAGCCACCCCAGGCTCAGCCGTCGCCAGTTCAGCCATCGGCCGCCCCGGCGGCGACCAGCCCAGCCCGGGACGCCACGGACACCAGCGGGCAGGCGGAACCCTCCGCCGAACCCGATGACCAGAACAACCCCTCCAGCACCAGACGGGAGCCGTGATGGCCGTCAACGAGGGCCTCGCCCAGCTGTCCGATCATCTCTATGGCGGCAGCATGGCGGTCTACGCGGCCGCGATGCTCGGCTACGCCGCCGAGTTCGCCTTCAACCGCTTCGGCCGAACCGCGACGGACGCGGCCGGCGCCGGTGCCGGCGAGGCGGTGGCGGCGGGCGCGGCGCGCGAGCCGGCGCTCGTCGGCGCCGCCGCCCGGTCGGCCGCCGCGGCCGGGACCGCCCAGCTCGCCGGCAGCGCCCCTGGCTCTGAGCTGGCGACCCCAGCCGGGAAGGCGGCGCCAGCCGTCGGCACGACAGCCGGGCGCGCCGGTGGCGACGCCCCGGACTCGGCCGACGGCGAGGCCGAGCCGGCCAGGGCGCGTCTCATCGGCCGGATCGCCGTGGTGCTCACGGTGCTCGGCTGGGGGCTGCACATCAGTTCCATGGCGACCCGCGGCTTCGCGGCCCACCGGGTGCCCTGGGGCAACATGTACGAGTTCTCGTCGATGATCTGCCTGATCGCGATCACGGCGTTCCTCGCGCTGATGATCCGTTACCCGGTGCGTTGGCTCGGCGTGTTCGTCACGTTCCCGGTGCTGGTGTACATGGGGTTCGCCGGGACGGTGCTCTACGTCGCGGCCGGGCCACTGGTGCCGGCGCTGAACTCGTACTGGCTGAAGATCCACGTGGTCGCCGCGATCCTGTCCAGCGGCATCTTCCTGGTGTCCGCGGTGATGACGGTGCTGTTCCTGGTCAGGGACCGCTGGGAGCACAGGCTGGCGGAGGTCGCCGCCGGCCGGGCCGATGTCTCGGGAGCGATGCGCAGCCGAGGCGGCATCGTGATGCGGCTGCCGTCGTCGGGCACGCTCGACACGCTGACCTACCGGCTGATCGCCTTTGGCTTCCCGATCTGGACGTTCGCCGTCATCGCCGGCGCGATCTGGGCCGAGGCCGCCTGGGGCCGGTACTGGGGCTGGGACCCGAAGGAGACCTGGTCGTTCATCACCTGGGTCTGTTACGCCGCCTACCTGCACGCACGGGCGACCGCCGGCTGGCGCGGCCGCAAGGCCGCGGCCGTCTCCCTGGTCGCCTTCAGCGCCCTGTTCGTCGACTACTACCTGGTCAACCTCGTCATCTCCGGCCTCCACTCCTACGCGGGCGTCTGACCGGGACGAGCGGAACCCGGCGAGGCGCTCCGCGTCTCGCCGGGTGACTGCCTCAGCCGGATGGCTGCGGGTGACTGCCTCAGGCGCGGGGGGACGGGCCGTCGGGGTCCTGGCGGCGCAGGCGCTCGGAGAGTTCGAGCAGGAACTCGGGGTCGTCGTCGGGGCCGCGCGGGCGGTCGGGCTGCTCGAGCCAGTGGACGCGCCCCCGCGCACGGCCCAGGCCGCTGGAGCGGCGCGGCGGCACGGCGTCCCACCGGCCGGAGCCGCCGTAGGCCGGGTGCTGGCGACGGGCGGAGCGCGCGCCGCCCCGGCCGATGGCCGACCGCGGCCGGCCGAAGATGAACCAGAGCACGCAGCCGATCGGCCCGAGCAACAGGCCGAAAAGCAGGATGATCATGATCCAGACGGGCTTGGACAGCACCCGGATGTTGTCCCGAGGGGTTCGCGCGATGTCCACGATCACATAGGCCATGGCCGCGCAGACCACGACGTAGAGCAGGAGAACCATCGGCTCGTCGCCCCCCTTTCCGGCTAGCCGTTCCTCTTGCGCCGTTTACGGCCCTTGACCCACCCTACGACGTCGACGAGACGTGCCCCGCCCAGTGGCCGCGTCCGAGCCAGTGCTCTGACCAGGGTCTTCATCTCGGCAGGGGTGGCTCATCGGCTGGGTGCGGGTGGTGTCCCGTTGAAGCCAGTGTGCGCCCTGGCTGGTGGCGCCGTCTGGCCAGTGGCGAGAACCGCCCTTCCCACCGATCGGGCGACCGGTGCCGCGCCACCCGCCCGTTCGTCCTGACCAACGCCGAGTCGTCCACCGATATGCCGCCGGACGGCGAGGTGGGTGACCAGGCGGACGGCCGAGCGCACTGGACGTGGGGAGGAGGTGCGCTGGGAGGATGGCGGCATGGCATGGGCGGATCTGCGCGCGTTTCTGGTCGACCTGGAGAAGCACGGTGAGCTGCGTCGCGTGAAGGCGACGGTGGACCCGGCGCTGGAGGTGACCGAGATCGTCCAGCGGGTCGTGCGCGCCGGCGGTCCGGCCCTGCTGTTCGAGAACCCGGCCGGCTCGGACATGCCGCTGGCCATCAACGTCTTCGGCACCGAGAAGCGGATGGCGAGGGCTCTCGGCGTCGAGCGGCTCGACGACCTGGGCGACCGGATCGCCGACATGCTTCGCCCCGAGCTGCCGCAGGGCTTCTCCGGCATGCGCGAGGCGCTCGGCAAGGCCGCCCGGCTGACGAACATGCCGCCGAAGAAGGTCCGCACGGCGCCCTGCCAGGAGGTCGTCTACAAGGGCGACGAGGTCGACCTGTTCCGGCTGCCGGGCGTCACCTCCTGGCCGGACGACGGCGGCGCGTTCCTCAACCTGGGCCTCACGCACACCCGCCATCCGGAGACCGGCGCCCGCAACCTCGGCATGTACCGGCTGCAGCGGCATGACGAACGCACCGTCGGCATGCACTGGCAGATCCACAAGGACTCCAACGCCCACCACGCGGTCGCCGAACGGCGCGGCGAGCGGCTGCCGGTCGCGATCGCGTTCGGTTGCGACCCGGCGGTCACCTACGCCGCGTCCGCGCCGCTGCCCGCCGACATCGACGAGTACCTGTTCGCGGGCTTCCTGCGCGGCGAGCGGGTCGAGCTGGTCGACTGCGTGAGCGTCCCGTTGCAGGTCCCGGCGAACGCGCAGATCGTGCTGGAGGGCTGGCTCGAGCCGGGGGAACGCCGCCCGGAGGGGCCGTTCGGCGACCACACCGGCTTCTACACCCCGGTCGAGCCCTTCCCCGCGCTGCACGTCGAGGTGATGACGATGCGGAAGGACCCGATCTACCAGACGATCGTCGTCGGCCGGCCCCCGCAGGAGGACGGCCCGATGGGAAAGGCCACCGAGCGCATCTTCCGGCCGCTCATCAGGATGCTGGTCCCCGAGATCGTCGACTACGACCTTCCCGAGGCCGGCGTCTTCCACAACTGCGCGATCGTCTCGATCGACAAGCGCTACCCGAAGCAGGCGCAGAAGGTCATGCACGCCGTCTGGGGCGCCGGGCTGCTGTCGCTGTCCAAACTGGTGATCGTCGTCGACGCCGACTGCAACGTGCACGACTACACCGAGGTCGCCTGGCGGGCGTTCGGCAACGTCGACTACGCCCACGACCTGGTCACGACGATCGGCCCGGTCGACCACCTCGACCACTCGTCCTACGAGCAGTTCTGGGGCGGCAAGGCCGGCATCGACGCCACCAGGAAGCTCCCGACCGAGGGCTATCGCCGAGCCGGCGGCTGGCCGGCCGAATGCGTGATGGACGACGCGACCCGCACCCTGGTCACCAACCGCTGGAAGGAGTACGGACTCTGATGACTGAAGCTGCGTGGTTGCCGGGGGTGACGGCGCGGCCGCGGGCATTCCTGCGGCTGGTGATGATCGAACACTCGGTGTTCGCCTTGCCGTTTGCCTATGTGGCGGCGCTTGCGGCTGGGTTTCGGGTCTCGCGGTCGGTGCACTGGGCCGATCTGGCGCTGGTGACCGTGGCGATGGTCGCCGCCCGGACGTTCGCGATGGCGGCCAATCGGATCATCGACCGGGAGATCGACGCCCGTAACCCGCGTACCGCGCACCGGGAGCTGGTCACCGGTGTGGTGGCCGTTCGTACCGCGATCATCGGGGCGGTCGTGGCGCTGGCGGTGTTCCTCGCCGCGGCGGCGGCCCTCGGCTGGCTGTGTCTGGCGCTCGCCCCGGCGGCCGTCGCCCCGTTGGTCGTCTACCCCTATGCCAAGCGGTTCACGAACTTCCCGCAGGTGGTCCTCGGGGTCGCGCAGGCGGTGGCACCGATCGGCGCCTGGATCGCGATCACCGGCCACTGGTCATGGCACGCCGTGTTGCTCGGGCTGGCGGTCGGCAGCTGGATCGGCGGCTTCGACCTGATCTACGCCTGCCAGGACGTCGAGGTTGACCGCCGGATCGGGGTCAGGTCCGTGCCGGCGCGGTTCGGGGTGCGAGCGGCGCTCGTCGCCTCGGCGGTCACCCACGTCGTGACGTTCGCCCTGTTCGTGCTGTTCGGGCTGGCCGAGGGGTTCGGCGCCCTCTGGTGGGTGGGGCTGGGGCTGACCGCGGTCGCGTTCGGCTACGAGCACGCGATCGTCACCCCGAACGACCTGTCCAAGGTCAACCGCGCGTTCTTCACGGCGAACGGCTTCGTCGGCATAGCGCTGTTCGGCTTCGCGCTCCTCGACCTGATCGCGCGCGGCCTCGCCGCGTGACCGCGTTCCCCGGCGGATGGTCGGGCGACGTCCGCGACGGCGCCGCGTCCAGCGAGGAGCTCGGCGACGGGCCTGGTGAGGGCCCCAGCGAGGCGCGGCGCCCATGGGTCGTCGGGGTCAGTGGGGCAAGCGGGACGCCGTACGCCGCGTCGGTGCTGCGCGGCCTGCTGGCCGCCGACCGACCGGTGGACCTGGTGCTCTCCAGGGCCGCGCGGCTCACCCTGCTGGACGAGACCGGGATCGCCTGGCGCGACGGCGACGGCGCGTGGCCCGGGGCGCTCGCCCAGTGGCTCGGGACGACGCTCGCCGGTGCCGGCCGTCCCGACCGCGGGCTCATCGCCGAGCAGGCCGCTCGGCTGGTGCGGGTGCACGGCGCCGACAACCTGGCCGCCGGGCCGAGCAGCGGTTCCTACCCGACCCGGGGAATGATCGTCGTACCGGCCAGCACCGCGTCGATCGCGGGAATCGCGCTCGGCCTGTCCAAGGACCTGCTGCAGCGCGCCGCCGACGTGACCCTCAAGGAGGGCCGGCGCCTGGTGGTGGTGCCACGCGAGATGCCGTTCACCGGTGCCACGCTGCGCCATCTCCTGGCGCTGCACGACGCGGGCGCGGTCGTCGCCGCGGCGAGTCCCGGCTTCTACGCCGGCGCGGCGGACGCGCAGGCGCTCGTCGACTTCGTCGCCGGCCGGGTGCTCGACGCGGCGGGTGTGCCCAACACGCTTTTCCGGCGGTGGGCGGGAGAACTCGGCGCGGCGCGTACGTACCGGCCGGGACCTGGCACAGTAGACGACACGCCGACCGGCGAGAACGGCGAAAACGGGGCGGACGCGGACGCGGGCACCGGAATGGGCCAGCGCCTCGGCGGACCAAGGGACTGAAGGAGATCGGGATGGCACGCGGGCGGAACCAGGGGGCCGCGGCGCAGCCGAAGGCGTCGGCCAAGTCGAAGGCGTCGGAGGCCAAGGCGAGGCCCGTGACGACGGTGAGGCCGAAGAAGGCGACGGCCGAGAAGCCTGAGAAGCCCGTGCACGAGCCGGCAGACCTGAAGGCGGCGCTTCCCTACTTCCTCATCCGGATCGCGGTCTTCGCCGTGATCACAGTGGTTCTCATTCTCGTCGGCTTCTACGTCCTCTGGGCATTGCTGATCGGGATGATCGCGGCCTCCGTCGTGACCTGGCCGATCGCGCGCATCCAGAAGCGCGTCGCCCACCGCGACACCGCCAAGCCGGGCAAGTAGCTCGGCCAGCTCGGCCGGGTAGGGAGACGCAGGGGGAGGCCGGCGGCCCGGCGTCCCTTGTGCCGGTGGTCTCGTCGTTGATGATCGCGTCGTCCGTGGGTCTACGCTCTTCGTTATGGATGCCGGACTGAAGCGGGAGCTCGAGCAGAAGGTCCTTGCCGGAGAACGGCTGGACCAGGCCGACGGAGAGGCGCTGTACGCGACCGACGACCTCGCCTGGCTCGGCGGTCTCGCGCACGAGGTGCGGACCCGCAAGAACGGGAACCAGACGTTCTTCAACGTCAACCGGCATCTCAACCTGACGAACGTCTGCTCAGCCTCCTGCGCCTACTGCTCCTTCCAGCGGAAGCCGGGCGAGGCCGACGCGTACACGATGCGCATCGAGGAAGCCGTTCGGCTGGCCAAGGAGATGGAGCCGTCCGGCATCACCGAGCTGCACATCGTCAACGGCCTGCACCCGACGCTGCCGTGGCGGTACTACCCCCGCTCGCTGCGCGAGCTGAAGGCCGCGCTGCCGGGCGTCGCGCTCAAGGCATTCACCGCGACCGAGATCCACTGGTTCGAGAAGATCAGCGGCCTGACCGCGGACGCGATCCTCGATGAGCTGATCGACGCGGGTCTGGAGTCGCTGACCGGCGGTGGCGCCGAGATCTTCGACTGGGAGATCCGGCAGCAGATCGTCGGTCACGAGACGCACTGGGAAGACTGGTCGCGCATCCACCGGCTCGCGCACGCCAAGGGTCTGCGCACGCCGTGCACGATGCTCTACGGCCACGTCGAGCAGCCCCGGCACCGCGTCGACCACGTGCTCCGGCTGCGTGAGCTGCAGGACGAGACGGGTGGCTTCACCGTCTTCATCCCGCTGCGTTTCCAGCACGACGCCGCCGGCGACCCGCGCAACCGGCTGATGAACCAGCCGATGGCCACCGGCGCGGAAGCACTCAAGACGTTCGCTGTCTCCAGGCTGCTGTTCGACAACATCGACCACGTGAAGTGCTTCTGGGTGATGCACGGCCTGACGACCGCCCAGCTCGCGCTGAACTTCGGCGCGGACGATCTGGACGGCTCGGTCGTCGAATACAAGATCACTCACGATGCCGACCGGTTCGGCACACCGAACACGATGACCCGGGACGACCTGCTCACGCTGATTCGCGACGCCGGCTTCCAGCCGGTCGAGCGCGACACCCGCTACCGGGTGATCCGCACTTTCGACGGTCCGGACCCGGCCCGCCGCGACGTTCCCCAGCCGATCGACGCGTGAACGAGGGCTGACGTGACCGCCGATCAGGAGAGGACTCCCGCGGCCGCCCAGGCGCCCGGCGGCGCGCCGTCGTCGCCCGCGGTCACGTCCGCGGGCTCGGCGCCGGCCGGCCGGCCGGCGCCCGGCCCGGACCGGGCGGGGCGTCCGGCTCCCCTCCCGCCCGGCCACGCCGGCATCGGGTCCATCTTCGTACTGGCGTTCATCGTGATCCTGGTGCCCGGGATCGCGGTCTACCTTGTCCTGCACGCGCTCGGCCTGGGGCTCGGCCCGGCTTCGCTGCTGGGGTTGCTGACGGTCATCGTCTGCCTGGCCTGTTACCCAAGCGTGCTGCTCCGGCTGGGATGGGTACGTAAGCGTCCCCGTCGTCGTTAGTTCCGGAGAATTCTGGAAATCACCGGATGGCTCGCCGGAAGTACTGGAGGGGCAGATGACCAAGTCCGTGCCGCTGAAGCCCGAGACGGGCCTGGTGGCCTCGTCCAAGGCGCCGCCGGGGCTGCTTGCGATCAACCTCCGCTACTTCGCGCTGCGCGCCGTGCTGTTCGGCGGGGTGCTGGCGGCCGTGCTGTTGCTCGGCGTCAACGGGTGGCTCGCCTTCTTCGCCGCGCTCGTCGTCAGCGGGGTGATGAGTTTCCCGCTCGCGCTGCGCCAGCGACGGGCCGCGCAGCGGGCGTTCGAGGCCCGCCGGGGGCAGCAGTGACGCTGCGGGCAGGTCCCGGCGGCGTCGACGGCGTCGGCGCCTCCGAGGCCGCCGCGGGCGAGGCGCCCGACGGGGCGGACGGCCCACATACCGGGGCGGCCGGCGTCCCGAGCCGGCCGCGGGTGGGTCACATCCAGTTCCTCAACTGCCTGCCCCTCTACTGGGGCCTGGTGCACTCGGGCGCGCTGCTCGACCTCGACCTGTTCAAGGACACGCCGGACCGCCTGAGCGAGGCGCTCGTCGCCGGGGACCTGGACATCGGCCCGATCAGCCTCGTCGAGTACCTGCGGCACGCCGACGAGCTCGTCGTGCTGCCCGACCTCGCCGTCGGCTCGGATGGGCCGGTGCTGTCGGTGGTGCTGAGCACCCAGGTGCCGATCGGCGAGATCCGCTCGGTGGCGCTCGGCTCCACGTCGCGCACCAGCGTGTTGCTGGCCCGGATGATGCTCGAGGACCGCTTCGGGGTGCGTCCCGACTACCTCACGATGCCGCCGGACGTGCCGATGATGCTGCGTGAGGCCGACGCGGCGGTGACGATCGGAGACGTCGCACTGCGGGCCTACTACGAGCACGAGCAGGGTGGGCCGGGCCACCAGCCGACCGTGCTCGACCTGGGCGCGGCCTGGCGGGAGTGGACCGGCCTGCCGATGGTCTTCGCCCTCTGGGCGGCTCGCCGCGACTTCGCGCGGGCACACCCCGGTCTGGTGAAGGAGGTCCACGGCGCCTTCCGGGCGAGCCTCGACCTCGCGCTCGCCGAGGTGACGACGGTCGCGACCAGCGCGGCGCGCTGGGAGGTCTTCGACCCGGCTTCGCTCGTCCGCTACTTCACGACGCTGGACTTCCGGCTCGGCCCCCGTCAGCTCGAGGGCATCACCGAGTTCGCGCGCCGCGCCAGCACCCGCGGCGCCGTCCCCCCGCTGCGCGAGATCCTCTTCGCCGACGTCTGACGGGGGCTCGGACGCCCTCGTCGGACTGGGTCTTCGTCAGACTGAACCCCTGTTAGACCGGGGGGTGGAACGCGCGCGAGATGCCGTACGGCGGGCGTTCGCGCCGCGCGCTGGTGGTGGCGAACCGGGCGATCCGGCCCTTGACCAGCGCGACCAGCCGCGGAGTGCTGGCCCGCCCGCCGGGGGCGGTCATCAGGTCCGAGAGGCCGCGCCACGGCGGGCTGGCCGGCTCGGCGTCGAGAAATGCCCGCTCGTGGGCGTCCGGCCGACCGGCCGCCAGCTCGTCGGCGCGGCGCATGATCGGGTCGGACGACGCCTCGGTGGCGCCGGCGGTGGCCGCGTAGCCGATCCGGTCGGGCTCGTCATAGCCGTCGACATAACCGTCGGCCAGGAAGATCTGGCCGGTGTCGGCCAGCTCGGCCTCGTCGGTGAGCTTCAGCTGGTCGGCGAAGGCGGCCGGGTCGATGAACCGCGCCGGGCCCGCCTCGCGGGACGGGTCCGCGCGGTCGTCACCGTCGCGGTGGACGACCGTTTCCGCGTGCCGCGCCGCCTCACCCACCAGCCGGTTGACCGCCAGCGTCCAGGCCCGCAGCCCCTCGTGGCCGGTGAGCTCGGTGAAGACCGCGGCCTCCAGGCAGCAGGTGCTCGCGCCGCCGAGGTCGCCCATGTCGAGCAGAGCGATCGCGAGCAGCCCCGCCAGGTGCCCGGCGATCATGTAGAGCCGGAACTGCTGGTGCGGCAGCATCGGGGTGCGCAGCAGGGCGTCGACGAACTCCTGCTGGTCGAGGACCTGGTCGCAGACGTCCTGGGGGCTGAGGCCGTCCGCCATCGCGATCAGCTCGCCCACCATGCGGTCCAGGTAGTCGAGGTCATTGTCGCGGCGGCGGTTGTGCAGCAGGTCGTCGACCCGGCGGCGGGACTCACGCTCCGGGTCGCGCGGCCGGCCGGCCCGTTCGGCGCGCGCCGCCATGGCCTGGTCGCGCAGCGCGACCAGCGCCCCGTCGGCGCTCAGCGCCGCGTCGACGGCGACGACCACGGGCCGAGGAGGAATTCCCTTGCTCGGCTGTTCGAGCTGGCTGACGTACTGACGGCTGTAGCCGGTCCGCCGCGCCACGTCGTCACGGGAGAGCCCGCGGGCGCACCTGTGCCGACGAACCTCCTGATGGAAGATCTCCTCGGCGGTGGCCGCGCCTTCCGGGCCACGGCTGCTCTGCCGGTTGCCCGAATGCCGCATCTGCGCTCCACTCGTCCCGGCCGCGGTCATACTGTCGCGATGCGGCAGCCCGCCGCACAGTCGGGCTGTACGGCGACCATGCCGCGAAGGCCGACCGGCGAGGCCCTTCGAGGAGGCCCTACCGACGGGATTAGGTCGCCGCATGACCATGTCGCCACATGACCCACGTGCGTGTCACTGTTGGTGATCAGTCTATTGCGTCGAGCACCATATCCGGCTAGAGGCCAAAGGTCCCATACGCGTACGGTCACCTTGATTACTGGTTGTATGTGGCGCGACTGCACATCGCGACGGCTTCCGGGGCGCCCGGGGCGTGGTGAGGCCCCCGCCCGGGCCATGCGCGAATACCACCCTGAATGACGATGGGCACACCTTGTGTGGTCCGGTAGAACGGTACGAGTGGACCGGCACCTCCAGACGGGCGCCGAGGCGGTTGAGACCGAGGCGGTTGAGATCGAGGCGCTCCAAGCTGTTCGTCGCCGTCCGGACAGCTTCCCCGTCGGAAGCGAGATCCGTCCGGACGGTGTCGCGCGTCCAGGAAGCCCAGGGAGTGGTCCCCGGGTCGTCGAGCCGTCCCGGGCCGTGGGTCCGGGCCTGGCCGGGGCTGGCGCCGAAGGGGCGGTGCCCCGCCACGGGGCGGGCCCGTTGCGAGTGGTCGTCGCGGATGACGCCGACGGCGTGCGCGACCTGATCTGCCTCCTGCTGGACCTGGAGCCGGACTTCACCGTGGTGGGCCGGGCCGCCAACGGCGCCGAGGCGATCGACCTCGTCGCCGAGACCGGTCCCGATCTCGTCATCCTCGACGTCGCGATGCCGGTGCTCGACGGGATCGCCGCGCTGCCCAGGGTCCGCCGGCTGGCGCCGGCCGCCCGGGTCGTCGTCTTCACCGGCTTCTCCGCGTACACCGTGCGCGACGAGGCTCTCGCGCTCGGAGCCGACGACGTGATGGAGAAGGGGCTCGGCTCGGGCCCGCTCGTCGACCGCCTGCGCGCCGTCTGCCGGCGTCCGGCCCCCAGCCGCTGATCCCCGCGATCCGCCGCCCCTGCTGCGCCGGCATCCACTATTCCCATTCATCCGGTGGGTAATTGTGGTTAGCTCAGCGTGCAGAGGATCGATTAGGCCACAACTGCGGCACGGCGGTCACATCTGTGAAACCATAGGTCCCATGTCTGCGCCCCAACCGACCATGCGGCCACTGGCCATGGCGGTTGAGGATGTTCCGGAGCTTCTGCTGGTCGAGCGGCTACACGTCGACCTGCTCCGGGTAGCCAGCGCCTGCTGTCGTCGCGCCTGCTGACCCCGCCGTTCCCTTTCGCCGGTCACGGCCCAGTTCCCTGGGTCCGTCCTGCCTGCCGGGGACGTTCCCGGATCCTGGCGCCGTCCAGCCGTTCGGCGCTCCGCTAACCGCGTCGCGAGAGATCAGATGACTTCTCCTGCACGGCCCGCCCGTCCGGCCCGTCCGAAGGGCCAGGGCCAGTGGGCCCTTGGCTACACCGAGCCGCTCAACGCCAACGAGCGGATGAAGAAGGACCAGGGCGGCCTCGAGGTCCGTGACCGGATTCTCAACCGTTACCCCTATACCGGGTTCGACAGCATCGACCCGCAGGACCTGCGCGGCCGATTCCGCTGGTGGGGTCTTTACACCCAGCGCAAGCCCGGCATCGACGGTGGCCGTACCGCGATCCTGGAGCCCGAGGAGATCGAGGACTCCTACTTCATGCAGCGGATCCGCCTCGACGGCGGCCGGATGACGTCCGACCAGCTGCGGGTGATCGGCGACATCTCGACCCGTTACGGCCGGGACGTCGCCGACGTCACCGACCGGCAGAACATCCAGCTGCACTGGATCCGCATCGAGGACGTCCCCGCGATCTGGGGCGCGCTCGAGGGCGCCGGCATGACCACCGAGGAGTCCTGCGGCGACACCCCGCGCGTCATGCTCGGCTGCCCGCTCGCCGGCGTCGACGGCGACGAGATCATCGACGCCACCCCGGCGATCGAGGAGACCGTGCGCCGCTTCGTCGGTGACCCGTCGCTGGCGAACCTGCCGCGCAAGTTCAAGTCGGCGATGTCCGGCTGTGCCGACCACTGCACGCTCCACGAGATCAACGACATCGCCTTCGTCGGCGTCGTCCACCCGGAGCTCGGGCCCGGCTACGACCTGTGGGTCGGCGGCGGCCTGTCCACGAACCCGAAGCTGGGCGTCCGGCTGGGAACGTTCGTGCAGCCGGAGCGGGTCGCCGAGGTCTGGCATGGCGTCGCCTCCCTGTTCCGCGACTACGGCTACCGCCGGATGCGCACCCGTGCCCGGCTGAAGTTCCTGGTCGCGGACATGGGCACCGAGTGGGTGCGGGCCACCCTGGAGAAGGAGTACCTCGACACGCCGCTGCCGGACGGCCCGCCGCCGGCGCCCCCGCGCTCCGAAGGGCGCGACCACGTCGGCATCCACCGGCAGGCGGACGGCAGGTTCGCCGTCGGTTTCGCGCCGCGCGCCGGCCGGCTCACCGGGACGACGCTGACGACCGTCGCGAACCTCGCCGACCAGTACGGCCAGGGCCGCATCCGTGCGACCACGTCGCAGAAACTGGTCATCCTCGACGTCGCCGAGAGCGACGTACCGGCGCTCGAGCAGGACCTGGCGGCGCTCGACCTGGTGGTGCGCCCGAGCGTGTTCCGCCGCGGCACGATGGCCTGCACCGGCATCGAGTTCTGCAAGCTCGCGATCGTCGAGACCAAGGCCAACGCCGCCACTCTCATCGAGGAGCTGGAGCGGCGGCTGCCCGAGTTCGACGAGCCGATCGGGATCAACGTCAACGGCTGCCCGAACGCCTGCGCCCGTTTCCAGGTCGCCGACATCGGCCTGAAGGGGTCGCTCGTCCCCGGGCCGGGCGGCGAGATGGTCGAGGGCTTCCAGCTGCACCTCGGTGGACATCTCGGCACCCGCTCGCGGCTTGGCCGCAAGTCACGCGGCCTGAAGATCACCTCGGCCGAGCTGGTCGACTACGTCGTCGGGCTGCTGAAGACCTACCAGGCCGAGCGCGCCGACGGCGAGGCGTTCGCCGACTGGGTCGAGCGAGCGGACGAGTCGATCCTCACCCACGACGCGGTCATGGCGCACCTTGTGAGCGCAGGAGCGAGTGAAGCCGGACCTGCCGGATCGGCTCCGCAGGCTCCGCCGATCCGGCAGGCACCCCGGGAGCGAACCTGAGATGGCGAGCACGGGTCGCGCGGTGCCTTTCTACTGCCCGTACTGCGGCGAGGAGGACCTCGTCCCCGACATCCCGGAGGGCGCGACGGGCGAGGGCCACGGCCACTGGGCGTGCCGCGCCTGCCAGCGCTCCTTCCGGCTGAGCCTCACCGCGCTCGCCAGCGCCACCACGACCACCAGCACCACCTCTCGCACCCCGCGCACAACTGGCACCACCGCACCAGAGGAGAACGGCTGATGGACGCCGGATTGAAGACCCGCGCGGAGCACGCCGGCAGGAACCTCGCCGACGCACCCGCCGAGGAGGTGCTGCGCTGGGCCGTCGACGAGTTCGGCACCAAGCTCGTCGTCGCGGCGTCGATGGCCGAAGCCGTCCTCGTCGACATGCTCGCGAAGATCCGTTCGGACGTGCCGGTCGTCTTCATCGACACCGGTTACCACTTCGCCGAGACGGTCGGGACCCGCGACGCGGTGGCCGCCACCTACAACCTGCCGCTGATCAGCGTCCGGCCGCAGCTGACGGTCGCCGGCCAGGACGCCGTCCACGGCAAGGATCTGTACGCCAGCGATCCGGACCTGTGCTGCCGGATGCGCAAGGTCGTCCCGCTGGACCGGGCGCTCGCCCCGTACAAGGCCTGGGCGGCCGGCTCGCGGCGGGCCGAGTCGGCCGGCCGGCGCGAACTGCCGGTCGTCGGCTGGGACGAGCGGCGCGGCAAGGTGAAGATCCACCCGCTCGCGACCTGGACGGACGAGGACGTCGAACGCTACGTCGCCGAGCACAACGTCATCGTCAACCCGCTGCTGTCCGACGGCTACGAGTCGGTCGGCTGCTGGCCCTGCACCCAGCGCGGCGCCGGCCGCGCCGGCCGCTGGGCCGGCTCCACCAAGACCGAGTGCGGAATCCATTGATTGCTCCCCAGCTATTTTTGCGCCAGCAAAGATAGCTGGGTCCCTCGCCGCGGGCCGGGCGGGAGCAATGCCTGTTGGGTGTGACCAGTAGGTGGGGCCCTCGCCCGGATGGTTTGGGCAAGGGCGGAGGTCCGCCGGCGCTCGATCGCCGCCGCCTACCCCCCGCCGCTCGCTCCGAGATGGTCCCGGCGGCCCGATCCCTCACGGCGTCGCGAACGTCGTTTCGCGGCCGATGAGACGGGTAACGCCCCACCCATCCCGATTTGTGCTGGTGACGCGGGGGAGAGCGCCGGTCGAGTGCGCTGTGAGCGAGGTGGCTATGTCGTCGAGCGATGGGACCCGCAAGGTTTTGCGGGCGAGCGACCCGACAGCCGTAGGCCACTATCGGCTCAGTGCTCGGCTTGGCAGCGGCGGGATGGGCATTGTCTACCTCGGCTCGGACCCCTGGGGCGGGCAGGCCGCGGTCAAGGTGCTGCGCGACGACCACCACGGCGACCAGGCCCTGCGCCGCCGGTTCGCCCGGGAGGTCGTCGTCGTCGCGGCGATCGACAGCCCGCGGGTGGCCAGGTTGCTGGACGCCGACCCGCTCGCCGAGCAGCCGTGGCTGGCGACCGAGTACGTGCCAGGGCTGACGCTGACGGACTCGGTGCTGGCGGACGGGCCGATGTCCGATGACGGGCTGCGTGCCTTGGCAGCCGGGGTGGCCGACGCGCTGCGCGCGGTCCACGAGGCGGGCGTGGTACACCGGGATCTCAAGCCCAGCAACATCATGCTGGCCGCCGACGGTCCGAAGATCATCGATTTCGGCATTGTGGCCGGCCTGCCGGAGACGGTGACCGCGTCCGGCATCGTGCTGGGCAGCCTCGGCTACATCGCTCCGGAGCTTCTCGTCGACGGTGGCCGGCCGAGCCCCAAGGCCGACATCTTCGCCTGGGCGCTGACATTGGTCTTCGCCTCGACCGGGCGGTCGCCGTTCGGCGACGGTCCGGTCGAGGCGCTGCTCTACCGGACCGTCAACACCGTTCCGGATTTGCGCGCCATCCGGGGCAGCCTGCGCGGCCTTGTCGCGGCGGCCCTCGACAAGGACCCGCGGCGTCGTCCCACCGCGAGCGAGATCCTGCGGCAGCTTGAGGGAACCCCGGGTGGTCCCGGCGCGGACAGGCCGGTTCTCGACGCGCCCTCGGCGGATGCGCCGACGACGGATCTACGCGTGCGACCCGCGGTGGGCTCGACCGCCGCCGCCGTCCTCGGGCCGACCGAGGGGGCGGCGCGCGGGGACCGGTCCGCCGAATCCCTGCCTGCCTGGGCTGGCCACCCTGCCGACCAGGCCGAGACGAGGCCCGGCCCGCGACCCGCATCCCGGGCCGGGACGGGTGCGCGGCGACGGCGTGTCCTGCTCCCGGCGGCCAGTGCGGCCGCCGCACTTGCCGTCACGGCGACCGCACTGGTCGCCGCGGCGCCGGAAAGCTCTCCCGGAACGGCCAACACGCAGCGGTCGCCGCTGACGGCCTCCGTAGCCCCTGCCTCGACGGTGCCCGCACCGGCCGACCCGGTGACGACCGCCGCGCCCGTCGCTGTGGGAACCGATCCGGCAGGCCAGCGGATCGGCGAGCCGGCGGCATCCCAACCGCTGTCCACCGCGCCCGACCCGTCGCCGAGCGAGCCTGGCTCGGGCAAGCCGAGAACCGCGGCGCGGCCGTCGTCCGTCGGTCAGTCCAGAGGCTCCGGCCGGCCGCACGACTCGAAGCCGCCGCGAGGTCGGGGCTGACCGGTCCGGTTGGGGAGCATGGCCAACGCCGGCAACCTCCTCGAGGAGCTGGAACGCCGCCTGCCGGACTTCGACGAGCCGATCGGCATCAACATCAACGGCTGCCCGAACGCCTGCGCACGCTTCCAGGTCGCCGACAGCCGGCTGGGTCGAGCGCGTCGACAAGTTCGGCACCAAGCTCGTCGTCGCCGCGTCGATGGCGAGGCCGTCCTCGTCGACATGCTCGCGAAGACCCGTGGGTTGGGTGGGAGCAATGCCCTTGGGGCGACTGGGCGGCGGGTTGGCGCCCTAGGTCGGTAACGTTCCGTGGGTGGCCAGCGGGGGGCGGAACGGCGCCGGGACCTCGTCGCGCTCGGGCGGCGCCGGGGGAGGGCGCCGTGGTCACGTCTGGCTGGTCGGCGCGGGCCCCGGCGACCCCGGCCTGATCACCGTGCGTGGTGCCGAACTCCTCGCGGGCGCCGATGTCATCGTCACCGACCTGGCGGCGGATGCCCCCCTGCACGGCTACCTCCGCGCCGGCGCCGAGATCGTGCGCGTCGGCCCGGATGGGGACGTGCGCGGCCAGGACGAGGCGAACGCGGTGCTGGTCGACCGCGCGCGTAGCGGTGCCCGGGTCGTGCGGCTCAAGGTGGGTGACCCCTACCTGCTGGGTCGGGGCGGCGAGGAGTCCGAGATGTGCGCGGCGGCCGGCATCGGCGTGACCGTCGTGCCGGGGGTGTCGTCCGCGCTCGCGGGTCCGGCCTACGCCGGCATCCCGGTCACCCACCGGGGCATCGCCCAGGACGTCGCGATCGTCGCCGGCCATCTGCCGCCGGGCCACCCGGACTCGACGGTGGACTGGTCGGCGCTCGTCTCGCCGTCGCTCACCGTCGTGATCATGATGGGGGTCGCGCACCTGGTCGCGATCGCGGAGGCGCTGCTCGCGGCCGGCCGCGAGCCGAGCACCCCGGTCGCCGTGGTGGAGCGCGCCACCACCCCAGCCCAGCGGGTGCTGCGCACCACGCTGGAGTCGCTGGGCGCGGACGCGGTCGAGACGGGGGTGCGGTCGCCGGCCGTGATCGTCGTCGGTGACGTCGCGGCCCGCATCGACGCCCGCGGCACGGCCTCCCGGCCAGCGTCGGCGCGTCCCCTCCCGCCGCGCCTCCCGGCGCCGGCCAGGACGAGAACGCGGTCATGGCCAGAACCGGGGCCAGAGCCGAATCCCGGGTCGAGGCCACAGCCAGGGTTGGGGCCAGGGCCGGGGCCTGACCGTGAGCAGGAGGAACGCGAGGACGTGGACAGGCGGGGTGCCCCGGAGGAGCGCGGTGGCCAGCCGGGCCGGCTGGCGCTGCCCACGGCGCCGGCGGACGGCGCCGCCTGCCCGCTGACGGGCATGCGGGTGCTGGTGCCGCGCACCAGGGACCGCCCCGGCCTGCTCGCGCGCGACCTGCGCCGCCAGGGCGCCGAGGTGGTCGAGACGGTGGTGTCGCGCCTGGCACCGGTACCGGACGCGGGCGCGCTCCTGGAGGCGCTGCCTGGCGCGGACGCGCTGGTGCTCGCTGACGCGGACGAGGTGTCCGCCGTGGTCACGCTGCTTCGTGGCGCCGGGCGGGACGTCCGGGCGCTCGCCGGCCTCACGCTGGTCTCCGCGTCCGAGTCCGCCGTGGCGGCCCTGGACGCGCTCGGGCTCGCGAACGTCCCGTCCTCGGCCCAGGTGCAGGTGGCACACGTCATAGTCCCCGAGATCCCGGTGACCGGCCTGCGGGTCGCCGTCTGCGCCGCCGCCGCGCCGCCGATGGGCGTCCGGACGGTCCGCCGGATCACCCTGCAGACCGACATCCCGGCGCAGGCGGACCCGATGATCGCCCACGAGCTTCGCCGCGCCGCGCTCCACGCCGTCGCGTTCGCCTCGTCCACGGCCGCCCGGGTGACCGCCGAGCTCTACGGCCCGCTGCCGCCCGGCCTCCTGGTGGCCGCGATGGGCCGGCGCACGGTCGTCGCCTGCCGCGAGGCCGGCATCCGGGTCGACGCGGTCGCCGACGAGCCCGGCATCGCCGGCCTCGTCACCGCCCTCTGCCGCCTGGCGGCGCCCCCCGAGGACCGCCAGACCTGACTTAGGGCAGGCGATCGGCGATGCGGGCCCGGACCGTCGCGACGACGCCGGGATGCAGGCCGAGCGGCTCGGTCACCGTCCAGGTGGTGTGTGGATGCCTCGCCTGGGCCGCCGCCAGCGCGTCCGGAATATCCCGTGCGGTGTGCTTTCCCGCGAACAGGAAGAACGGATGCGCGACGATCTCGGTACATCCGGCCGTGACCAGCGCGGCATACCCGTCGGCGATGTCCGGCCGCAGCACGTCCAGGAAGGCCGCCTCCACCGCGTCCCAGGCCGGCGATGTTCCGGTTGCGGTGTCAACCGTCGGCTCGGCCGCCAGCGCCGTCGCGAGGGCCCGCACGGTCGCGTTGGCCTCTTCCCGTCGCGACCCGTGCCCGATGACCAGCAGCCCACGCATGCCCCCAGTCTGCGCCGCCACACAGGCGTCGCCCCTCAGGGCACTGAAGATCGCCAGATCTGTAGCCGAATCCGAACTGCGAGCCTTCGTTAGTGCGGATTGCCATACAGATATGGCGATCAAGCGCACTCGCCACCGTCTGGTGGGCGGGCGTGGTCCCGGTGGCGATCAACCGCCGCGCGGGGCCTCAGGCGGCGGGGGTGCCGTCGTCGGAGCTGTGGCCGGGGAAGACCTTGAGGGACGGGTCGATGACCGGGGCCGCGTTGTTGACGGCGGTCGCGACCTCGCCGAAGCCGGTGGCGATCAGGCGGACCTTGCCGGGGTACTCGGTGATGTCGCCCGCGGCGAAGATGCGCTCGACGCCGGTGTACATCGTCGTGTCCACCACGATGTGCCGCTTGTCGATGTTGAGGCCCCAGCGGGTGAGCGGGCCGAGGTCGGCGGTGAAGCCGAGGGCCGCGACGACGGCCTGGGCCTCGCGGACCTGACGCTCGCCGGACTTGCTGTGCACCAGCTCGACCTTCTCGATCCGATCGTCGCCGGTGATGCTGGCGACCTCGGTGAAGGTGAGCACCTCGCAGGAGGACGCGTTCACGCGGTCGACGGTGTGCTGGTGGGCGCGGAACTTGTCCCGGCGGTGCACGATGGTGACCGACTTCGCCAGCGGCTCGAGTGCCAGCGCCCAGTCGAAGGCGCTGTCGCCGCCGCCGACGACCACGACGTCGAGGTCGCGGTAGTCGTCCAGGCGAGGCACGAAGTACACCAGACCCCGGCCCAGGTGCTCGGTGCCCGTCGGCAGCGGGCGCGGGGTGAAGGTGCCGAGGCCGCCGGTGATGACGATGACCTTGGCATGCACCCGCAGGCCCTGTGCGCTGGTCACCAGCACGCCATCCGGCTGGTGGTCGATCTCGGCGGCCTGGTGGCCGAGCAGGTAGGTGGGGTTGAACGGCGCTACCTGCTCCACCAGGGCGTTAACCAGCTCACGCCCACGAATGGCGGGAAAGCCTGCGACGTCGTAGATGACCTTCTCTGGGTACATGGCGGTCACCTGGCCGCCGGGCTCGGGAAGTGAGTCCATCAGCGCGACCGACATGCCGCGGAAGCCCGCGTAGTAAGCGCCGAACAGCCCGGCCGGGCCGGCGCCGACGATGAGCATGTCGACCGACTGGTCGACGGACGTGTCACCCATGCCGTATCTCCATCCGCTGGCAGCCGGGCTCCGGCCCTGGGGATCGCTCCGGGCCCGGCTGGGCCCGGACCACCGATGGCCCGACCGTGCCAGAGGGCCAAGGGCGTGCGGAAGTGATCTTCCTATGCACGCCCGGCGGCCGTTGCCCCAAGGATCTAATAGGACAACGCCCCGGCCCGGCGGAGTCCTTCCGCTCGGGCCGCCCAGGCTCCGGTTCGATGCCACTGGAGTACTCCTGGGCCCTCATACTGCCCGACGCCCGGGTCACGTGCCCTGATCCGGCTTGTCGGAGAGTCGGCCGGCTCGCGTCGCGCTGACCGCCGGACGTGGGCGGTAGCGCCCGCGGTGGTCGGCGGTGGCCGGTGGACTGTGACGACCGTCGCGCCTTTTGCGCTGGAAAGGTCAGAACTTAGACAAGTTGCCGGCGGGCGCTGGCCGGCGGGTTACCGTCGGCCAGTACAAGGCCAGAGGTCCAGGATCACCGTCCTCAGAAGACGGACTCAGGAGACCAGCTCAGGAGACGGGTTCAGTGGCCTGGTCCAGTGGTCTTCGGGAGCCTTCGGAAGCTTCAGGCCGCCAGGGAGTCGAGCGCCATGCGATCCGGATCATGGTCCGGATGTGCGGACGATCGTGGACGATAGAATGAGGTCGACGAGCGGGGTGCCAGTGTCGGAGCGATCGGTCTGGACGGAGCGGGCCGCGGGGCCGCCGGTTCCCGGTGAGCCGCTGCGCTCGTCCGACCCGCGCATGATCGGCCGGTACGAGCTGCTGAGCCGGCTCGGCGCCGGTGGGATGGGCGCCGTCTACCTCGGCCGGAACTCCAATGGCCGACGGGTCGCGATCAAGGTGATCCGCGGCGAGCTGGCCAACGACCCCGAGTTCCGGGCCCGATTCGGCGACGAGGTGACGGCCGCCCGGCGGGTCGCGCCCTTCTGCACCGCCGAGGTCCTCGACGCCGACCCGGACGCCCGGCAGCCGTACCTCGTCACCGAGTACATCGACGGCAAGCGGCTGGACACCGTCGTCGAGGAGTCCGGCCCGCTGGGTACGTCCACGCTGCAGGGCGTCGCCATCGGCGTGGCGAGCGCGCTGACCGCGATCCACGGCGCCGGGATCGTGCACCGCGACCTCAAGCCCAGCAACGTCATGCTGTCCTACTCGGGCCCCCGGGTGATCGACTTCGGGATCGCCCGCGCGCTGGACGCCGTCGCGAACCGGACCCGTTCCGGCATCGTGCTCGGGTCGCTCGGCTGGATGGCCCCCGAGCAGATGGAGGGCAGCCCGGTCGGGCCCGCCACCGACATCTTCGCCTGGGGCCTACTGATCGGCTACGCCGCGACGGGCGTGCACCCGTACGGCGAGGGCACCTTCTACGAGATCTCCGAACGGGTGCTCGTCGGCAAACCCGACCTCTCCGGCCTCCCGTCCGAGCTGCGCGCCGTCGTCGCCGCGACGCTGGGCCGCGACCCGCGGCTGCGCCCGTCGGCGGACCAGATCCTGCTGACGCTGCTGGGTGAGACCGGGCGGGGCAACGTCCGGGCGGCCGCGACCCGGGTGCTCGGCGGCACGTGGCCGGGCGTCGAGCAGAGCGCCGCCGGGCTCGACCCG
>NZ_KI912266.1:448358-459964 GCF_000235425.2 Pseudofrankia saprophytica | reverse complement strand
CGCCGCCCGCGCCCGCTCCCGCGCCGACGCCGCGTCGCGAGCGCCCCGCTCGCCGCCGTCGCGGTTTCCGCCTCCGGATCCCGTTCAAGAAGACGATCATCTTCGTGATCATCGTCTTGCTCCTGCTCTCGGCGGCCGACCAGATCGCGAGCGCGATCGACAAGCAGCGCCAGGCGCTCTGGGACCGTGCCGTACACCGAGTGGAGCAGCAGATCGACGAGTGGCGCGGCAAGGCGACCAACATCGGCGATCAGCTCCCTGGCCAGATGAACCAGCTGCCTGGGCAGGTGCGTGACCGGTTCGAGGACAAATCGGGCGCTGGCGGCACTAGCGGTGCTTCGCCGGGCGGGACGCCCTGACCATTACCTACGCTGGGTAACGACAGTCCAGACAGAAAGTGTTCTGGGCGCATGATGAAGGCGCTTGGCAGGTACAACCCCGTCATGGCGAACTTCACGCAGCGGGTCTCGGAGATGCTGCACAACCCGAAGACCCAGGAGATGATCAACAAGGTCAAGTCGCAGGCGACCAAGCCGGAAAACAAGGCAAAGATCACGCACTTCAAGGACAAGCTCCGCGGCTTCGGCTCGTCCTCGTCTGATCGTGGTGGCCCTCGCTACTGACCCCGGATCCGCCCCTCCGCCCCGGCGCACGGCTGTGCCGGGGCGGAACGGGAGCCTTCGACCCGTGCGGTCGATCTGTGCAACCGATGTGTGCGGTCGATCCCACTGGGCCGCCGTGCCTTTGCGGACGAAGCCGGCGTCGAGGGTCGGGAAGATAGCATCTGGGCGGTGAGCGAGATCCGATCCATGCTGGCCCGGGCCGCCGATGGCGGCCGGATCACGCCCGAAGAGGCGCTGCTGCTCTACCTGCAGGCGCCGCTGCACGAGCTCGGGCAGGCCGCGGACGCCGTGCGCCGGCGCCGCTTCCCGGACGGCATCGCGACCTACATCATCGACCGCAACATCAACTACACCAATGTCTGTGTGACCGCCTGCAAGTTCTGCGCCTTCTACCGAGCGCCGAAGCACCCCGAGGGCTGGGTCCGCGACCTCGACGACATCGTCGCCAAGTGTGGCGAAGCGGTCGAGCTGGGTGCCACCCAGATCATGCTGCAGGGTGGCCACCACCCCGAATTCGGCATCGAGTGGTACGAGAACGCCTTCTCCGCGATCAAGGCCGCCTATCCCCAGTTGGCGCTGCACTCGCTCGGCGCGAGCGAGGTCGTGCACATCGGCCGCACGTCCGGGCTGACGCACGAGCAGGTCATCGTCCGGCTGCGTGACGCGGGCCTGGACAGCTTCGCCGGCGCGGGCGCCGAGATCCTCACCGAACGTCCGCGGGCCGCGATCGCTCCGCTCAAGGAGCCCGGCCACGTCTGGCTGTCGGTCATGGAGACCGCGCACGGCCTGGGCCTGGAGTCGACCGCGACGTTCATGATGGGCACGGGCGAGACCAACGCCGAGCGCATCGAGCACCTGCGGATGATCCGCGATGTCCAGGACCGCACCGGTGGCTTCCGCTCGTTCATCCCGTGGACCTACCAGCCGGAGAACAACCACCTGCGCGGCCGCACCCAGGCCACGACGTTCGAGTACCTGCGTCTGGTCGCGGTCGCTCGGCTGTTCTTCGACAACGTCGCGCATCTGCAGGGTTCGTGGCTCACCACCGGTAAGGAGGTCGGCCAGCTCACGCTGCACATGGGCGCCGACGACCTGGGCTCGGTGATGCTGGAGGAGAACGTCGTCTCCTCCGCCGGCGCGCGGCACCGCACCAACCGGTCCGAGCTGATCCAGCTGATCCGCGCGGCCGACCGGATCCCCGCCCAGCGCGACACCCTCTACAACCACCTGGTCGTCCACCGCGACCCGGCCGAGGACCCGGTCGACGAGCGCGTCGCCTCGCACTTCTCGTCCACCGCCCTCCCGCTCGTCCAGGCGAGCTGACCCGCGGTGGTGGCGGCAGAGCCCGTGCCTAGGACGGAGGCCGGTCGGGGGAAGCGCGCCGGCCTGGACAAGCGGCCGGACGAGGTCGCCGCGATGTTCGACCAGGTGGCGCGCCGCTACGACGTGACCAACGCGGTGCTGTCGGCCGGCATGGACCGCGGCTGGCGGCGGGCGACCGCGAAGGCGCTGCGCCTCGAACCGGGGCAGCGGGTGCTCGACCTCGCCGCCGGCACGGCGACCTCGTCGCGCGCGTTCGCCGCCGCCGGCACGGACGTGATCGCCTGTGACTTCTCCGTCGGGATGCTGCGCGCCGGCCAGGCCCGGCTCACCCGCCGGCCACCCGCGTCGGGGACCGTCCGGCTGGTCGCGGGTGACGGGCTCGCGCTGCCCTTCCCCGACGAGGCCTTCGACCGGGTGACGATCTCGTTCGGTCTGCGCAACGTCGCCGACGTGCCGACCTGCCTGGCCGAGCTGCGCCGGGTCACCCGCCCGGGCGGCCGGCTGGTCGTCTGCGAGTTCAGCCGGCCGACGTGGGGGCCGATGCGGCGGGTCTACCTGGAGTACCTGATGCGCGCGTTGCCCGCGGTGGCCCGCCGCGTCAGCAGCAGCGCCGACTCGTACGTCTACCTGGCCGAGTCGATCCGTGCCTGGCCAGCCCAGCCTGACCTCGCCGACGCCCTGAAGTCCGCCGGCTGGCGGCACGTCGGCTGGCGGAACCTCACGGCCGGCATCGTCGCCCTCCACCACGGCGACCGGGACAGCGCCGGCTCGTCCTGAGCCGGATGCCCGCCGTAACGGTGTGACGTGAATCTCGAAACGGGAGGCGGGCTCGCCCCACTTCGGTGACGGCGCCGTCGCAGCCGCCCCAGCTCAGTCGCCTCGTGGGGGCGAAAACGGCCGAGCCACCGGCGCCTGCCCGCGCCCGAAACCACCTTGGGAAGGCGCTTTGCGCCCGACGGGCGGGCGTGGGGGCAGGCGCTCGACGACTGCCCCCACGCCCGCCCCATCCTGGTTGATGCCAATGGCGGTGTGAGCGCCTACACTCGGCCGTGGCAGGACGCTCGTGAAGAAATTCACGAGCGCAGCGAGGAACGTGCGATCAACAGCCGGTGAACGGCCGAGTACGCATCGCTCCGACCCGGGATCCGCGGCGGAACAACGGATCTCCGGGAAAGGCGGATCAGGTGTGGAACCGGTTGGGTCGTCGGTTGCCGGTGGGGAGAATCGGGTGACGGAGATCACAAAGCGGTCGGATGGCGTGGCACGCGCCGGCGCCGATGCCGACGTGATCGTCGTCGGCGCCGGCCCCGCGGGCTCTGCGGCCGCCTACCACCTGGCGAACACCGGCCTGGACGTGCTGCTCCTGGAGAAGGCGTCCTTCCCGCGGGACAAGGTCTGCGGCGACGGGCTCACGCCGCGGGCGGTCGCGAGCCTGGTGCGGATGGGCATCAACGCTGGGACCAAGGGCGACGCCGCCTCGGCGGACTCCGGCTGGGCGCGCAACAAGGGCCTGCGCATCGTCGGCGGCGGCCTGCGCCTGGAGCTTCCGTGGCCGGAGCTCGCGAGCTTCCCCGACTACGGCCTGGTCCGGCCGCGCTCCGACTTCGACGAGCTGCTGGCCCGCACTGCCGAGAAGGCCGGCGCCCGGCTGCATGAGGGCACCACGGTCGCCGGCGCCGTTCGCGACGAGCGGACCGGCCGGGTGGTCGGCGTCACGGCCCGCGCGGGCACCGACCGCGAGCCGGTCACCTACCGCGCCCCGGTCGTCATCGCCGCCGACGGCAACAGCGCGCGACTCGCGCTGTCGCTGGACATCCGCCGCCGGGACGACCGGCCGCTGGGCGTCGCGGTGCGCCGCTACTACCGCAGCCCGCGCACCCACGACGACTACCTCGAGTCCCACCTGGAGCTCTGGGAGGGCAGGCCGAACGCGAGCCGGCTGCTGCCTGGGTACGGCTGGATCTTCGGCATGGGCGACGGGACGAGTAACGTCGGCCTCGGCATCCTGAACACCACCCCGGCCTTCGGCAACACCGACTACCGCGACCTGCTGCGCCGCTGGCTGGCCGCGTTGCCGCCGGAGTGGGGCTACACCGAGGACAACGCGACCGGCCCGGTTCGTGGCAGCGCGTTGCCGATGGGCTTCAACCGGACTCCGCACTACGCCGACGGCGTGCTCCTCGTCGGTGACGCGGCCGGGATGGTCAACCCCTTCAACGGCGAGGGCATCGCGTACGCGATGGAGTCGGGTGAGCTGGCCGCCGAGGTGATCGCGCAGGCGTTGGCCAGGACGAGCGACGCCGCCCGGGAGAAAGCGCTGCACCAGTACCCCGAGGCGGTGCGGGCCCGCTACGGCGGTTACTACACGCTCGGGCGGGTCTTCGTGAACCTCATCGGCAACCCGACCGTGATGCGGCTGGCCACGAAGTACGGGCTGCCGCACCCGGTGCTGATGAAGTTCATGTTGAAGATCATGGCGAATCTCACCGACCCACGGGGAGGTGATGCGCACGACCGGGTGATCAACGCGCTGTGCCGGCTGGCACCGAGCGCGTAGGGCCCCTGGGCGTGCGTGTAGAAAGCGAGAAAGCTCACCAGCCGCGGATGGCGAGGAATCGCCGCCGCGACCGGCGGGACGGCACCACCAAGACAGGCCTCCGGGGGAAGCGGTCCTGACCGGCCGGAGGCGGGCAGGAAGCCCGGCGCACCGCCGGCCACATTTTCTCTGGGGAGAGGAGCTCGGCATGCTCTCCAACTACGTGCCGATCCTCGTCCTGATCGCGATCGCCACGGCGTTCGCGGCCGGGTCGATCGTGATCAGCATGTTGGTCGGGCCGAAGCGGTTCAACCGGGCCAAGCTCGACGCCTATGAGTGCGGCATCGAGCCGGCACCGCAGGAGGCCGGCCCGCGCCGTTTCCCGGTGAAGTTCTATCTCATCGCGATGCTCTTCATCGTGTTCGACATCGAGATCATCTTCTTGTACCCGTGGGCGGTCGCCTTCGGCGGGCTCGGCGTGTTCGGCCTGGTCGAGATGGTGCTGTTCGTGGCTACGGTGTTCGTCGCCTACGCGTACGTCTGGCGGCGGGGAGGCCTGGAATGGGACTAGAGGAGAAGCTGCCCGGAGGCGTGCTTCTCGCCAGCGTCGAGAAGCTAGCGGGCCTGGGTCGCAAGTCGTCGCTGTGGCCGGTGACGTTCGGCCTCGCCTGTTGCGCCATCGAGATGATGGGGACCGGCGCGGCGCGGTATGACCTCGCCCGCTTCGGCATGGAGGTCTTCCGGGCCAGCCCCCGCCAGGCCGATCTGATGATCGTGGCCGGCCGGGTCAGCCAGAAGATGGCCCCGGTGCTGCGCCAGATCTACGACCAGATGGCCGAGCCCAAGTGGGTGCTCGCCATGGGCGTCTGCGCCTCCAGCGGCGGCATGTTCAACAACTACGCGATCGTGCAGGGCGTCGACCACATCGTCCCGGTCGACATGTACCTGCCCGGCTGCCCGCCGCGTCCCGAGATGCTGATGGACGCGATCATGAAGCTGCACCGGAAGATCCAGACCGGCCCGGTGTCCGGGAAGCTCGACCGCACCGAGATCGGCGAGTCGCCCTACCCGAAGCCGATCGAGGTCGCCACCGCCCAGTCGGCGCTGCCGGCGGGCAGCCTCGACACCCGGACGCTGTCGGTCAACGACCGCAAGCGCTTCAAGATGCCCGCCGACGCCCCGCTGCCGGTCGGCCGTGGCGCCGTCGAGCCCGCGGCCCTGGACGCGCGCCGCCCGGCCGCGGTCGCGCCGCCGTCGGTCTTCGGCCGGCGCAAGCAGCTCCCGGTCGTCGGGCAGCCGGCGACCACCGGCAGGCTCGACGAGCTGTTCGACGTCGAGCCGACCGACGACGTACACGGGCGGGACGGCGGACCGACCACCGAGGACCTGGGCTGATGAGCGAACTGGTACCGAACGGATCGGCGGCCGCGGGCGGCCGCCGCCACGACGCGTTCGGCGCGAAGGGTACGGGCGACACCTCAGGCTTCGGTGGCCTCGTCGCCCCGGCGCCGGTGCTGGGGTCCAGCGAGCGGCCGTTCGGCGACGACGAGGCGGACACGGTCTACGACGCGCTGGAGCGGGCGTTCCCCGGCCTCGACGAGGCGATCGAGCGGGTCGTGTTCGACCGGGGCGAGCTGACGCTGTACGTGCGCCGCGAGCACCTGCTCGCCGTCGGGCGCACCCTGCGCGACGACCCGGCGCTGCGCTTCGAGCTGCTGTCCTCCCTGTCCGGCGCGGACTACCTGGACGACCCGACCGGGCGGCGGCTGCACTCCGTCGTCCACCTGGCGTCGCTGACCTACCGGCGCCGGATCCGGGTGGAGGTGTCCGTGTCCGTCGAGGACCCGGTGATGCCGAGCCTCACCTCGCTGTGGCCGACGGCGGACTGGCACGAGCGGGAGACCTACGACTTCTTCGGGATCATCTACGAGGGTCACCACGCGCTGACCCGGATCATGATGCCGGACGACTGGGTGGGCCACCCGCAGCGCAAGGACTACCCGCTCGGCGGCATCCCGGTGGACTACAAGGGCGCCCAGGTGCCCCCGCCCGAGAAGCGTCGGAGCTACTCGTGACCCAGTTTTTGAACGCCCAGTTTTTGAACGAAGGTGCGTCATGACCGCCGACACGCACACCACGCCCGGGGCGAACCCCTACGAGGCTGGCTTCACCGAGGACGGCGCCAACCGGGTCTACACCGTCACCGGCGGGGACTGGGAGCAGGTGCTCGGCGCCGGCGAGGAGGGCGCCGAGCGGATCGTCATCAACATGGGCCCGCAGCACCCGTCGACGCACGGCGTCCTGCGGCTGGTCCTCGACATCGAGGGCGAGACGGTCCGCCAGACCAGGCTGGTCATCGGCTACCTGCACACCGGCATCGAGAAGAGCAGCGAGTACCGCACCTGGACGCAGGCGGTCACCTTCCTGACCAGGGCGGACTACCTCTCCCCGTTGTTCACCGAGACGGCCTACTGCCTGTCCGTGGAGCGGCTGCTCGGCATCACCGACCAGGTGCCGGAGCGCGCGACCGTCATCCGCGTCCTGGTGATGGAGCTGCAGCGCATCTCCTCGCACCTGGTCGGCCTGGCCACCTCCGGCATGGAGCTCGGCGCCACCACCGCGATGATCGTCGGTTTCCGTGAGCGCGAGAAGATCCTCGACCTGCTCGAGATGATCACCGGCCTGCGGATGAACCACGCCTACATCCGGCCCGGCGGCCTCGCCCAGGACCTCCCGGACGGCGCCGAGCGCGGGATCCGCGAGTTCCTCGTCGACATGCCGAAGCGGATCAAGGAGTACCACCGGCTGCTGACCGGCCAGCCGATCTGGAAGAACCGGCTGATCGACGTCAACTACCTGGACGCGTCGTCCTGCCTCGCCCTCGGCATCACCGGCCCGATCCTGCGGTCCGCCGGCCTGCCCTGGGACCTGCGCAAGACCATGCCGTACTGCGGCTACGAGACGTACGAGTTCGACGTCCCGACGGCCACCGAGGCCGACTCCTTCGCGCGCTACCTGGTGCGGCTGGAGGAGATGGGCGAGTCCCTGAAGATCATCGAGCAGTGCCTGGACCGGCTCGGCCGGCTTGGCCCCGGCCCGGTGATGGTCGCGGACAAGAAGATCGCCTGGCCGGCGCAGCTGTCGATCGGAAGCGACGGCATGGGCAACTCGCTCGACCACATCCGCAAGATCATGGGCACCTCGATGGAGGCCCTGATCCACCACTTCAAGCTGGTCACCGAGGGCTTCCGGGTGCCGCCAGGCCAGGTCTACACGGCCATCGAGGGCCCGCGCGGCGAGCTCGGCGTGCATGTGGTCAGCGACGGTGGGACCAAGCCGTTCCGCGTGCACGTGCGCGACCCAAGCTTCGTCAACCTGCAGGCTGTGCCCGCGATGACCGAGGGCGGACAGGTCGGCGACGTGATCGTCGCGGTCGCCTCGGTCGACCCGGTGCTCGGGGGAGTTGATCGCTGATGCCACTGACGGACGAGACCCGGGCCGCCGCCCGGGAGATTGTCGCCCGCTACCCCGTCGGCCGGCAGCGTTCGGCGCTGCTGCCGATGCTGCACCTGGTCCAGGCGGACGAGGGCTACGTGACCGCCGAGGGGGTCGAGCTCTGCGCGAGCGAGCTCGGGCTCACGGCGGCCGAGGTCAGCGCGGTCGCGACGTTCTACACGATGTACAAGCGCCGCCCGGTCGGCGACTGGCTGGTCTCGGTCTGCACGAACCTGTCCTGCGCGCTGATGGGCGGCCAGGAGGTCTACGACCGGCTCTCGGAGAAGCTCGGCGTCGGCCATGACCAGACGACCGCCGACGGCCGGGTCACCCTCGAGCACGCCGAATGCCTCGCGGCCTGCGACTACGCCCCCGTGATGACCGTCAACTACGAGTTCTACGACGGCGTCGACGAGGAGGCGGCCGAGGGCATCGTCGAGGCCCTGGCGCGCGGCGAGCGGCCCGTGCCCACGCGCGGTGGCCCGCTGTGCACGTTCGCCGAGGTCTCCCGCCAGCTCGCCGGCTTCGAGGACCCACGACCAGAGGGCGTCGCGGGCACAGGCTTCCTCGAGCCGTCGGTGGTGGGCCTCACGGTCGCCGAGCAGGCCGGCTGGCGCGGCGAGGTCGCGCACACGGAGCGGGCCGACGGCCCGACCGGCCCGGCCGGCCCTGCGCCCGTCGGCGACGTGCTGCCGGGCAAGGCGCCCGCGGACGGCGCCCGGTCCGGTGTCAGCCCGGCCGCGGGCGCCCCGACCACGACATCGGCCGCTCCTGCCGCTACGAAGTCAAAGGGGGCGTGACGATGCCCGTCACCCCGGTTCTCACCGCGCGCTGGAAGGTCCCCGGCATCTGGACGCTCGACACGTTCGAGCGCCACGGCGGTTACGACTCGGTGCGCACCGCGTTCGGCATGGGCCCGGACGACATCATCAAGCTGGTCAAGGACTCCGGCCTGCGCGGCCGCGGCGGCGCTGGCTTCCCGACCGGGATGAAGTGGAGCTTCATCCCGCAGGGCGACGGCAAGCCGCACTACCTGGTCATCAACGCCGACGAGGGCGAGCCGGGCACCTGCAAGGACGCCCCGCTGATGATGACCGATCCGCACTCGCTGATCGAGGGAATCATCGTCGCCTCGTACGCGGTGCGGGCGAACCGGGCGTTCGTCTACGTCCGCGGCGAGCTGGTGCACGCCGCCCGGCGGCTGCGCAACGCCGTCGTGGAGGCGTACCGGGCCGGCTACCTCGGCCAGGACATCCTGGGTAGCGGCTTCGACCTCGACCTGGTGATCCACTCCGGTGCCGGTGCGTACATCTGCGGCGAGGAGACGGCCCTGCTCGACTCGCTCGAGGGCCGCCGCGGCCAGCCTCGGCTGCGCCCGCCGTTCCCGGCGACGCACGGGCTCTACAACTCGCCGACGGTCGTCAACAACGTCGAGACGATCGCGTCGGTGCCCTTCATCGTCAACAACGGCGTCGACTGGTTCCGCTCGATGGGCACCGAGAAGTCGCCCGGGCCGAAGATCTACAGCCTGTCCGGCCACGTCACCCGGCCCGGGCAGTACGAGGCCCCGATGGGCACGACGCTGCGCGAGCTGCTGGAGATGGCCGGCGGCATCCGCGGCGGCCGCGCGCTCAAGGCCTGGACGCCCGGAGGCTCGTCGACGCCGATGCTGACCGCCGAGCACCTCGACGTCCCGCTGGACTTCGACGGCGTGCAGGCCGCCGGCTCGCTGCTCGGCACCGCCGCGCTCATGATCATGGATGACACGGTGGACATGCTCAAGGTCGTCCGCCGGCTCACCCAGTTCTACGCGCACGAGTCCTGCGGCAAGTGCACGCCGTGTCGTGAGGGCACCACCTGGATGGTGCAGATCCTGTCCCGGATGGAACGCGGGCAGGGCGACCCGAGCGACATCAACACGCTGACCGACGCCTGCGACAACATCTTCGGCCGGGCGTTCTGCGCGCTCGCCGACGGTGCGGTCTCGCCGATCGTCTCCGGCATCAAGCACTTCCCGGAGGAGTTCGCCGCGGCGGCCCAGCCGCGGCCCGCGGCCCCGGCGCAGGACTCCGCGGGCGGCGTCGTCACCGGGCCTGCCGCCCTGGCGGGGGCGCACTGACATGGGAACGTCACTGATCATGGGAGCGGTCGGAATATGACTGTCACCGCGGACGCCTCGGCCGGACCGGGCGGGCCTCCCGCCCCGCCGCCCGACCACGTCACGCTGACCATCGACGGGCTGCCGGTCAGCGTCCCGAAGGGCACGCTGATCATCCGGGCCGCCGAGCTGCTGGGCATCGAGGTCCCCCGGTTCTGCGACCACCCGCTGCTCGACCCGGTCGGCGCGTGCCGGCAGTGCATCGTCGAGGTGGAGGGCCAGCGCAAGCCGGTCGCCGCCTGCACGACGACCGTCGCCGCCGACATGGTCGTCAAGACGCAGCTGACGTCCCCGGTCGCCAGCAAGGCGCAGGCCGGCACGATGGAGTTCCTGCTCCTCAACCACCCGCTGGACTGCCCGGTCTGCGACAAGGGCGGCGAATGCCCCCTGCAGAACCAGGCGATGGCCAACGGCGGCAGCGAGTCGCGGTTCAAGGAGGAGAAGCGGACCTACCCGAAGCCGCTCGCCATCTCCTCGGAGATCCTGCTCGACCGGGAGCGGTGCGTGCTGTGCGCCCGCTGTACCCGGTTCTCCGAGCAGATCGCCGGTGACCCGTTCATCGAGCTGTTCGAGCGGGGCGCCGCCGAGCAGGTCGCGGTGGCGGGCGACGAGCCGTTCGCGTCCTACTTCTCCGGCAACACGGTGCAGATCTGCCCGGTCGGCGCGCTCACCAGCGCCGCCTACCGGTTCCGCTCCCGCCCGTTCGACCTGGTCTCCACGCCGACGGCGTGCGAGCACTGCGCGTCGGGCTGCTCGCTGCGCACCGACCACCGGCGCGGCACGGTGATGCGCCGCCTCGCCGGCGACGACGGCGCGGTGAACGAGGAGTGGAACTGCGACAAGGGCCGGTTCGCGTTCACCTACGCGCGCCAGGCCGACCGGCTGACCACCCCGCTCATCCGGGACGACGAGACCGGCGAGCTGGTCGAGGCGAGCTGGACCGAGGCGCTCGACTACGCCGCGCGCGGTCTGGCCGAGACCCGCGACCGCTACGGCGTCGGCGTGCTGGCCGGTGGCCGGCTCACCCGTGAGGACGCCTACGCCTACGCGAAGTTCGCCCGGCTGGCGCTGCGCACCAACGACATCGACTTCCGGGCCCGGCCGCACTCGGCCGAGGAGGAGGCGTTCCTCGGGCACGCGGTCGCCGGCACCGGCATCGGCGTCACCTACGCCGACCTGGAGACCGCGCCCACCGTCCTGCTCGTCGCCTTCGAGCCGGAGGAGGAGTCGCCGATCGTCTTCCTGCGGCTGCGCAAGACGGTCCGCAGGCTCGGCACGGCCGTCTACTCCGTCGGCCCGGTCGCGACCCGCGCGCTCGGCAAGCTCGCCGGCACGCTGCTGCCGGTGGCGC
Organism: Pseudofrankia saprophytica; assembly: GCF_000235425.2. NCBI lineage: Bacteria > Bacillati > Actinomycetota > Actinomycetes > Frankiales > Frankiaceae > Pseudofrankia > Pseudofrankia saprophytica. The sequence continues at coordinate 448,478 of NZ_KI912266.1, read as the reverse complement.
CGGGCGGCGAGGCCGACCTGCTCGCCGGCATCGCCGGCGCCCGGCCCGGCCCGGACGGCGAGCTCGCGGCCGGCGTCGCGGAGGCGCTGCGCAAGCCGGGCGCGGTCATCCTGGTCGGCG
>NZ_KI912266.1:333683-448258 GCF_000235425.2 Pseudofrankia saprophytica | reverse complement strand
CCGGGTGCCCGCACCCGCCGCCTCGGCCGCCGCGCCGGTCACCCCGCCCGCGGGGCAGGCGGTGCTCGCGAGCTGGCACCAGCTCATCGACGACGGCGCGCTGCAGGCCGGCGAGCCCTACCTCGCCGGTACCGCCCGCCCGGCCGTGGCGCTGCTCTCGGCGGCGACCGCCGCCGAGACGGGCGTGGCCGCGGGTGGCCCGCTGACCGTCAGCACCGAGCGGGGATCGGTCACGCTCCCGGTGGAGATCGTCGACATGCCCGATCGGGTGGTCTGGGTACCGACCCACTCGCCCGGCTCGCACGTCCGCCGGGCGCTGGCCGGGTCCACCGGCGGCATCGTGAAGATCACGGCCGGAGGTGTGGCATGAGCGGATCGGTTTCCACGGTGCTGCTCGCCGCGGGCAGCACCGGCGCCGACCCCGACCTGAGCAGGTTCGGTTCGGACCCGTTCTGGCTGGTCCTGATCAAGGGCGTGGCGGTCTTCGCCTTCCTCATGATCATGACGCTGTTCGGCATCGTGTTCGAGCGCAAGGTCGTCGCCCGCATGCAGGTTCGGCTCGGCCCGAACCGGCACGGGCCGAAGGGCTGGCTGCAGAGCCTCTTCGACGGCGTCAAGCTGATGCTGAAGGAGGACATCATCCCGGCGCTGGCGGACCGGCCGGTGTTCCTCCTCGCGCCGCTGGTGTCGGTGATCCCGGCGTTGATCGCGTTCGCCGTCATCCCGTTCGGCCCCGAGGTCTCGATCTTCGGTCACCACACCATGCTGCAGCTCGCGGACCTGCCGGTCGGCGTGCTCTACCTGCTGTCGGCGGCGTCGCTCGGGGTGTACGGGCTGATCCTGTCCGGCTGGTCCAGCGGGTCGACGTACCCGCTGCTCGGGTCGCTGCGGTCGGCCGCGCAGATCATCTCCTACGAGATCGCGATGGGCCTGGCGTTCGTCGCGGTGTTCATGTACTCCGGGACGCTGTCGACCTCGGGCATCGTGGAGAGCCAGCACGACTGGTGGTACATCGCGCTGTTCCCGTCGTTCGTGATCTACATGATCTCGATGGTCGGCGAGACGAACCGGACGCCGTTCGACCTTCCCGAGGCCGAGGGCGAGCTGGTCGGTGGCTTCCTCACCGAGTACAGCTCGATCAAGTTCGCGTTCTTCTACCTCGCCGAGTACGTCAACCTGGTCACCGTCTCGGCGGTCATGACGACGCTGTTCCTCGGCGGCTGGCAGCCCCCGCCCATTCCGGGGCTGTCGGGTCTCGACCACGGCTGGGTCCCGCTGATCTGGTTCATCGTCAAGCTGCTGATCGTGATGTTCTTCTTCGTCTGGCTGCGCGGCACGCTGCCCCGGCTGCGCTACGACCAGTTCATGAGCTTCGGCTGGAAGATCCTCATCCCGGTCGGGCTGGTCTGGGTGCTGTTCATCGCGGCGCTGCGGACGATGCGGGACAACAACACCTCGGGCCTGCGTCCCTGGCTGATCGCCGTCGCCGTCATCCTCGGCCTGTTCGTCGTCGCCGAGTTCGCGTTCGGCGGCCGGCGGGGTGCGGACGACGACGAGGACGAGGAAGACGTCGGGCCGCCGAGCCTCGAACGCATCCCGTGGCCCCCGCCCGCTGAGAACGGCGCCGCGAACCCCGCCGCGCCACCCATCGTCGTGCCGGCTGGCCCGCGCCAGCGTCAGGAGAGCTGAACAATGGGCTCCTTCGATTTTTTCAAGGGCTTCGGCCTCACCTTCGGCAACATGTTCCGCAAGCCCGTCACGGAGTCGTACCCGGAGGAGAAGAAGGAGACGGCGCCGCGTTTCCACGGCCGTCACCAGCTCAACCGGCACCCGGACGGGCTGGAGAAGTGCGTCGGCTGCGAGCTGTGCGCGTGGGCCTGCCCGGCGGACGCGATCTACGTCGAGGGCGCCGACAACACCGATGAGGAGCGCTTCTCACCGGGCGAGCGGTACGGCAAGGTCTACCAGATCAACTACCTGCGCTGCATTATGTGCGGGCTGTGCATCGAGGCCTGCCCGACCAGGGCGTTGACCATGACGAACGAGTACGAGCTCGCCGATGACAGCCGGAACGACCTGATCTTCACCAAGGAGCAGCTGCTCGCGCCGCTACGGGAGGGGATGGAGGCAGCGCCCCACCCGATGTACCTCGGTGACAGCGAGACCGACTACTACCGCTGGGACCCGAACACACCGTTGCCCGCCTTCCAGGAGCTGGCGCGCGACGGCGGGTCCGGTTCGGAGCACTGATGGACCCGCACCTTCTCGCCGCGGCGGCGCCGATCACCAGCACCTCGGGTGGTGAGGCGCTGACCTTCTGGATCATCGCTCCGATCGCCGTGCTTGGCGCGCTCGGCATGGTGCTCGCGAAGAACGCCGTGCACGGCGCACTGCTGTTGGTCGCCAACCTGTTCTGTGTGGCGGTCTGTTATCTGCTGCAGGACGCGCCGTTCCTCGGCTTCGTGCAGATCGTGGTCTACACCGGCGCGATCATGGTGTTGTTCCTGTTCGTGCTGATGCTGATCGGCGTCGACTCGACCGAGTCCCTCGTCGAGACGCTGCGCGGGCAGCGGCTGGCGGCGGCCGTGCTCGGCCTCGGCTTCGCGGGCCTGCTCGTCTTCCCGCTAGGGAAGGTCATCAAGGGGCAGCCCGCGGCCGGTGTCGCGGACGTGAACAAGGCCGGCGGTGGCAACATCCACGCCATCGCCCGGCTGTTGTTCACCGACTACGTGTTCGCCTTCGAGGCGGTGTCCGCGCTGCTGGTCATCGCGGCCGTCGGCGCGATGATCCTCAGCCACCGCGAGCGGACCGGGCCGAGGCCGTCGCAGAAGGAGACCCTGCGCAGGCGGTTCGAGAGCGGCGGGGTGCTCACTCCGCTGCCCGGCCCCGGCGTGTACGCGCGGACCGACTCGGCCGACCAGCGGCCGATGCTGCCTGGTGGCTCGAACGGCCTGGTCGGCGGCGCGCCGTCCGAGCTGGCGCCCGGCGGCGACGCGGTCGGCGGCGATGCGCCCGGCGGCGAGGACCCATCCGGCCCGGACGCCACGGGGCCCGGCGCGGCTGACGGTACGGCGCCGGTCGGCGCCGGGAAGGGGAGCGGACTGTGAACCCGGGGAACTACCTGGTGCTGTCCGGGCTGCTGTTCGCGATCGGCGCGGTCGGGGTGCTGGTCAGGCGCAACGCGATCGTCGTGTTCATGTGCGTCGAGCTGATGCTCAACGCCGTGAACCTGTCGCTGGTCACCTTCTCCCGGATCCAGGGCAACCTCGAGGGCCAGGTCATCGCCTTCTTCGTGATGGTGGTGGCCGCTGCCGAGGTCGTCATCGGGCTCGCGATCATCCTGACGATCTTCCGAACGCGCAGGTCGGCGTCGGTCGACGACGTGAACCTGCTGAAGTACTGACGGGCCAAAGGGCGTGCGAAAATGATCCTCTTCGTACGTCCGGCGGCCTTGCCTCTGAGGTGCTGACGGGCCTACGGGCGCGCGGAAGAGATCTTCTCCGCACGCCCGGCGGCCGTTGCCTCTGGAAGTACTGACGGGCCCAGCCCGTCCAGCCGCCCCACAAGTGATCCGGACTAGGCCGACGCAGGCGCGCGACGCGTGCGCGCCGCCGGCTAAGCGAAGAACGGACGAACTGCAGTGAAGCTGGAAGTCCTCGACGGCGTTACGCCGTCGCACCTCGGGACCGGTCCGCGATGACGCCGGAGCTTCCCGCGGCCGCCGAGGGCGGCGCCGTGCACTACGCCGCCGCGAGCGGTGCGTTCTCGCTGACCTGGCTGCTCATCGCGCTGCCGCTGGCCGGCGCCCTGGTGCTGCTGCTCGGCGGGAAGCGCACCGACAGGTTCGGCCACGTGCTCGGCACGCTCGCGGCACTGGCGAGCTTCGTCGTCGGCCTGGTCGTCTTCTTCACTCTCGTCGGCCGGGACGGCTCGGACCGCGCCGTCTCCCAGCATCTGTTCACCTGGATACCGGTGAACGGGTTCCAGGTCGACGCGGGGCTGCTCGTCGACCAGCTCTCGGCCGTCTTCGTCCTGCTGATCACCGGTGTGGGCACGCTGATCCACGTCTACTCGATCGGCTACATGGCCCACGACCCGGGCCGGCGGAAGTTCTTCGCCTACATGAACCTGTTCCTCGCCTCCATGCTGCTGCTGGTGCTGGGGAACAACTTCCTGTCGCTGTACGCCGGTTGGGAGCTCGTCGGCCTCTCCAGCTTCCTGCTCATCAAGTTCTGGGAGTACAAGCCGGCGGCGGCCACCGCGGCGAACAAGGCCTTCTACATGAACCGCGTCGGCGACGTCGGCCTGGCGATCGCGATCATGTTCATGTTCAGCACGCTCGGCTCCACGAGCTATGACCACGTCTTCACCGCCGCCGCGGGCGGCGGCATCGGCCAGGGCACCATCACCGCGATCGCGCTGCTGCTGCTGCTCGGCGCCTGCGGCAAGTCCGGCCAGTTCCCGCTGCAGGCCTGGCTCCCGGACGCCATGGAGGGCCCGACCCCGATCTCCGCGCTCATCCACGCGGCGACGATGGTCACCGCCGGTGTCTACCTGATCGCCCGGTCGGCGCCGATCTTCAACGAGACGCAGGACGCCCGCACGGTCGTCGTCATCATCGGCGCGGTCACCATCCTCATCGGGTGCGTGATCGGCTGCGCCTACGACGACATCAAGAAGGTGCTCGCCTACTCGACGGTCAGCCAGATCGGCTACATGTTCCTCGCCGTCGGGCTCGGGCCGGCCGGCTACGCCCTGGGCATCGCCCACCTGCTCGCGCACGGCTTCTTCAAGGCCGGCCTGTTCCTCGGCTCCGGCTCGGTCATCCACGCGATGGACGACGAGCAGGACATGCGCAGGTACGGCGGCCTGTGGAAGTACATGAAGGTCACCTGGGTGACGTTCGGCCTCGGCTACCTGGCCATCATCGGCTGCCCGCCGTTCTCCGGCTTCTTCACCAAGGACAAGATCATCGAGACGGCGTTCGACAAGGGTGGGACATCGGGCTACATCCTTGGGATCGTCGCCCTGCTCGGCGCCGGGATCACCGCCTTCTACATGACGCGGCTGTTCCTGATGACCTTCCACGGCAAGGCGCGCTGGTCCCACGAGGGTGAGGACGCGAAGCACCCGCACGAGTCGCCCGTCACGATGACCGGCCCGATGATCCTGCTGGCCGTCGGCTCGGTGGCCGCCGGAGCGCTGCTCGTCCTCGGTGGCACCCTGCAGGACTGGCTGGCCCCCGTCGTCGGCGAGCACGGCGAGGCCGACCACACGATCTCGCCGACGGTGCTCACGCTGCTCACCCTGGTCGTCAGCGCCGGCGGCCTGGCCGGCGCCGTCCTGCGCTACCAGCTGCGCCCGGTGGACGCGGTGGCCAAGCCCGACGCCGCGGTCAGCCCGCTCACCGTCGCCGCCCGCCACGACCTGTACGCGAACACCTTCAACGAGGCCGCGTTCATGATCCCGGGCAACTACCTGGTCCGCTTCCTGGTCTGGTTCGACAAGATCATCATCGATGGCCTGGTCGGCGGGACCGCGGCGGCCATCGGTGGCCTGTCCGGCCGGCTACGGCGCACCCAGACCGGCTACGTCCGCACGTACGCACTTTCGATGTTGGGAGGCACGGTCCTCGTGGTCGGTGCCCTTTTGTTGGTGAGGGCGGGCTGACGTGCATAGCGTTCCCTGGCTGACGATCCTGCTGGTCATCCCAGTCGCCGGCGCGATCCTGGTCGCGCTGCTGCCCAAGAGTGCGAGCACGCTGGCCAAGCAGGCCACCCTGTTCCTCACGCTCGTCGAGCTGGTGCTCGCGGTGCTCGCCACCATCGCCTACGAGCCCGACAAGCCCGGCTTCCAGTTCGCCCAGCGGTATGACTGGATCAAGCAGTTCGGCGTGTCCTACTCGGTCGGCGCCGACGGCATCTCGATCGTGCTGATCCTGCTGGCCTCGGTCCTGATGCCGGTCGTGGTGCTGGCCTCCTGGCACGAGTCCGAGCAGGGCAAGCGCGGCGTCGGGGCGTTCTTCTCGCTGCTGCTCGCGCTGCAGGCCGGCATGGTCGGCGTCTTCGCGGCCACCGACGTGTTCCTGTTCTACGTCTTCTTCGAGGCGATGCTCATCCCGATGTACTTCCTCATCGGGAGCTACGGGGCGCCGAAGGAGCAGACGCAGCGCTCGTACGCGGCGGTCAAGTTCCTGCTCTACAGCCTGTTCGGCGGCCTGCTGATGCTCGCCGCGGTCATCGGCCTCTACGTGGTCTCGGTGCACCAGCTCGGGCACGGCACGTTCGACTTCGCCGCGCTGCGCCAGATGCACATCAGCGAGGGCACGCAGAAGTGGCTGTTCCTCGGCTTCTTCATCGCGTTCGCCATCAAGGCTCCGCTGTTCCCGTTCCACACCTGGCTGCCGGACGCGGGCGCCCAGTCGCCCACCGGCGGCGCGGTGCTGCTCGTCGGGGTGCTCGACAAGGTCGGCACCTTCGGCCTGATCCGCTACTGCATCCCGCTGTTCCCGGACGCGGCCGACTACTTCGCCCCGCTGGTGCTCGCGCTCGCGGTGATCGGCATCTTCTACGGCGCGCTGCTCGCGATCGGGCAGCGTGACATGAAGCGGCTGGTGTCGTACACGTCGCTCGCCCACTTCGGCTTCATCGCGCTGGGCTGCTTCGCCTTCACCTCGCAGGCCGGCACCGGCGCGGTGCTCTACATGGTCAACCACGGCCTGTCGACCGGCCTGCTGTTCCTGGTGGTCGGCTTCCTGGTCGCCCGCCGCGGCAGCCGGGACGTCGACGCCTACGGCGGCATGGCGAAGGTCACCCCGGTCCTCGCGGGCGTGTTCCTCGTCGCCGGGCTCTCGTCGCTGGCGCTGCCCGGCCTGAACAGCTTCGTGTCGGAGTTCCTCGTCCTGGTCGGCACGTTCACCGAGTACAAGGCGCTGGCGATCGTCGCGACCTGCGGCATCGTGCTGGCGGCCCTCTACGTGCTGCACCTGTACAAGCGGACGATGACCGGGCCGGTCGTGCACGAGGAGAACAAGCTCGTCGCAGACCTCTCCCTGCGGGAGAAGCTGGTGGTCGCACCGGTGGTCGCGCTCATCGTCGCCCTGGGCGTCTACCCGAAGCCTCTGATCGACATCATCAACCCGACGGTCACGGCCACGTTCTCCGATGTCGGGCACCACGACCCGGCACCGAGCGTCCCGGTGGCCGGTGTGACCACCACCGGAGGCCACTAGTGAGCGCCGCTCCCGTCTTCCTCGGCGCCTCGTCCGCGACGACCATCGCCCCGATCCAGACGCCGCACGTCGAGTACTCCTCGATCAGCCCGCTGCTGATCGTGCTCGGGCTCGCGTTCGCCGGCATCCTGGTCGAGGCGTTCGCGGCGCCCGCGGCCCGCCGGCGGATCCAGCCGCTGCTTGCCTTCGCCGGCTTCGCCGCGGCGTTCATCGCCGTCGTGCTGCTGCACTCCCGCCGCTCCACGCTGGTGTCCGGCGCGCTCGCCATCGACGGCCCGACGCTGTTCCTGGAAGGCACGATCCTGCTGTTCGGCCTGTTCACGGTGCTGCTGGTCGCCGAACGCCGGCTGGACTCCTCGGGCGGTGCCATCGTCGCCTCGGCGGCGGTCACTCCCGGCGCGGCGGGGTCGACCGCGATGCAGACCTCCAAGGAGGTCCAGACCGAGGCCTACCCGCTGCTGGCCTTCTCGGTCTCCGGGATGCTGATGTTCGTCGCCTCGAACAACCTGCTGGTGATGTTCGTCGCGCTGGAGATCCTCTCGCTGCCGCTCTACCTGCTGGCCGGGCTCGCCCGCCGCCGGCGCCTGCTCTCGCAGGAGGCGGCGCTGAAGTACTTCCTGCTCGGCGCGTTCTCGTCGGCGTTCTTCCTGTACGGCCTGGCGATGATCTACGGCTACGCCGGCACCGTGCGCCTCGGCGCCATCGCCGACGCGGCCGGCACCGCGGGCGCGAACGACACCTACCTCTACCTCGGGGTGGGTCTGCTCGCCGTCGGCTTCTTCTTCAAGATCGGCGCGGCGCCGTTCCACTCCTGGACGCCGGACGTCTACCAGGGCTCGCCGACGCCGGTCACCGCCTTCATGGCCGCGGCCACCAAGGTCGCCGCCTTCGGCGGGCTGCTGCGGGTCTTCTACGTCGCCTTCGGCGGGCTGCGGTGGGACTGGCGGCCGGTCGTCTGGGGTGTAGCGATCCTCACCATGGCCATCGGCGCCGTGCTGGCGCTGACCCAGCGCGACATCAAGCGGATGCTGGCCTACTCGGCCATCGCGCACGCCGGCTTCCTGCTCGTCGGGCTGGCGGCCGCGAACACCGACGGCCTGTCCGGCTCGATGTTCTACCTGGTCACCTACGGGTTCACGACGATCGCCGCGTTCGCCGTCGTCTCGCTGGTCCGCACCAGCGACGGCGAGGCCAGCGACCTGTCCCAGTGGCAGGGTCTTGGGCGGACATCGCCATGGCTCGCGGGAATCTTCGCCTTCCTCCTGCTCGCGCTCGCCGGCATCCCGCTCACCAGCGGCTTCACCGGCAAGTTCGCGGTGTTCCAGTCGGCCATCGAGGGGGACGCCACCCCGCTGGTCGTCATCGCGCTGGTGTGCAGCGCGATCGCCGCGTTCTTCTATGTCCGGGTGATCGTGCTGATGTTCTTCTCCGACCCGCCGGCCGACGGCCCGGTCGTGGTCACCCGGCCGAGCCTCACCTACGCCACGGTCGGCGTCGGCGCGCTCGTCACCCTGCTTCTCGGCGTGGCTCCGCAGCCTTTGTTGGACCTCGCCAGTCACGCGGCGGCCTCAGGCTTCGTACGCTGATGGCGGTATGAGCAGAACCGGGCTGGACACGATGGGGATCAGGGCAGACCCTGATCTCGAATCCGCCGTGCGAGCGGGCCTCACCGACGTCGAGCGACTCCTGCGCGAGGCGGTCCGCAGTGAGTTCACGTTCGTCACGGAGGCGTCGCGGCATCTCACCGACGCGGGCGGGAAACGCTTCCGTCCGATGGTGGTGCTGCTCGCGGCGCACTTCGCCGACTCGGCCGCGCCGGAGGTGATCCAGGCCGCGGCCGCCATCGAGCTGACCCACCTGTCGACCCTGTACCACGACGACGTGATGGACGAGGCCCCGCTGCGACGCGGGGCCGCGTCCGCCAACGCCCGGTGGACGAACACGGTGGCGATCCTCGTCGGGGACTACCTGTTCGCTCGGGCCTCGGAGATCACCGCGGACCTCGGCCCCGAGGCGACCAGGATCCTCGCGCAGACGATCGCGACGCTGTGCGAGGGCCAGATCCGCGAGACCGTCGGGCCGATGCCGGACGACGACCCCGTCGAGCACTACCTTCGGGTCGTCACCGGCAAGACCGCGTCGCTGATCGCCGCGTCCGGCCGCTTGGGCGCGATGATGGCCGGCGCCGACCCGGTGACGGCCGACATCATGGCCACCTTCGGGGAGCGCATCGGCGTCGGCTTCCAGCTGTCCGACGACATCATCGACGTCGCCTCCGACAGCGCCGCCTCCGGCAAGACCCCCGGCACCGACCTGCGGGCCGGCGTCCGCACGCTGCCGATGCTGTACGCCCTGCGCGGCCGGGACGCGGGGGCGGACCGGCTGCGCGAGTTGCTGGCCGACGGCTTCGCCTCGGACGCGGCGCTCGGCGAGGCGATCGAGATCCTGCGCGCCCACCCCGGAATGGACGAGGCCCGCGCCCAGCTGAGCTCCTGGGCGTCGAGCGCCCGTGACTGCCTGGCTCCGCTGCCGGAGGGCTCCGCCAAGGCCGCTCTCGAGAGCCTGGCCGACTTCGTCGTCGCACGCACGGGCTAGACCGCGACCACCAGCAGACCGACCATCAGCGCGTCCCAACCGGACCCGGACGCAGGCCGGCCCCGTCCCGCGATGCGGGAACGGGGCCGGCCTGCTTTTCGGGCTCCTCGTCGGCTAGGAGAACCAGTCGACCTTGTCGGCTAGGAGAACCAGCCGATCGTCGCCTTGGTGAAATAGTCGACGTTCTCCAGCGGGTCCAGGGTGACGACCGTGATCGGGTCGACGGGCATCGAGGCCGTGGAGTCGGCCGGGGTGCCCGAGTCGGTCGCGGCCGGGGTGGCCGTGTCCTGCGGCGGGGTGGTCGAAGCCTGGTCGGTCCCCTGCGATGCCGGTGCCTGTGCCGGTGCCTGTGCGGGTGCCTGATCGGTCGGCGCCGCGGCGCTGGGGGCGGTGGTGGGGTCGGTCGTGGCGTCCGGCGGGGGCGCCGTGTCGTCCTGCCCCGGCGAGGCCGTGGGCGACGGGCTTGGCGTGCCGGCTTCGGTCTCGGGGACGGTGCCGATCCCGAACCAGTTGAAGACCGAGCCCTCCGTCGGCGGCTGGTCCGCGGCCGTGGTGGCCGGAGTGCCGGTCGTCGGGTCGGGCGCGGACACGTCTCGCGGGGTGAGCGGGATGATCGGAACCCCGCCGCTACCGAGCCCGTCCGTCGGGTACGAGGAGTCCGTGGAGGTGTCCACGGTCGGGTCGTACGTGCCGTCGTATGTCGGGGCGAGGGCCTCGAGCGTCGGGTCGTACCCGGCCGCGGCGTCGAGGTAGCCGTCACCGGCGTCCGAGGAGTCGGACTGGTTGGGCACGAGCGGTATCACCGGCACCGCTGGTGTAAGGCCCGGCGTGATCGGCGACGAGGCACTCGCCGCGGACGAGTCGGCCCCGGAGCCGGACGACTGGACGGCTGGGAACTGGCCCGTCGACGTGCCGCCACCCGGCCCGGCCGGAATGGTCAGCGGTCCGGTGTCCGTGGCGAGCACCGCGCTGCCCACGAGCGCGGACAGACCGGCGAGCGAGGCCGTGCTCGCGATGGCGAGCTTCGCCCTGGCGCTGCCAGGCCGCCCGAGAGGCGCCCGGTGCGCTCCCGGAGCCCGTTGCTGTGCGCCTTCACTCTTCTCGCCTTTTGCCCGGGTGCTGCCGCCGCCCGGCGCGCCTCGCCTGCCGGGGGTACGCGTCTCCTGGTCGGCCCCGGTGTCGAAGGCCCTGGTGTCGGTGCCCCGCGCCGAGCGAGCGGCCGGGGTGGCGGCGACGAACGTCGTGCCCAGTGGAACGGCCGGGATGACCAGTGCGTCGTCGTAGGACGACCCGTCATCGAGGACCGCGTAGTCGGTGTCGTCCGCGTACTCGCTGTCGGCGGCGTAGCCACCGTCAGCGTTCGGGTAGCCGTAGCCGTAACCATCGGCATAGGCCTGGCCGCCCGGCGGGTAGCCGTGGCCGCCCGAGTAGTCGGGGCGGCCGTGGCCGGCGGGGTCCGGGTGGCTCCGATAGCCCTCGTAGCTGTGCCCGTAACCGCCGCCCTGTGGCTCGGCGGCGCGGTCGCGGCGCGCGGAGGTACTGAGCGAGATCGGGCCGGTCACCGTGTCGAGCTCGCCGGGCGGAAGCACCGCCGGGCGCGGTGGAACCGACGCCTGGAAGGTCGGCTGGGGTGGCACGCCCCTGGAGGCGAGGCCGTGCCCGCGAGCGAATGGCCAGCCCGCGGGCTCCTCGGCCGGTGGGTAGGCCAGGTGGGCGTCCTGGGTGCCGGCCCAGCTCTGCTGACCGGCGGTGTAGTTAGCCACGTCGCGCTCCAGTGGGCGTCAGCGCGCCGACGAGCACCAGATGGCACCCGACCGCGTTCTCATGGTGGCGGCAGTTGCGCCTGTGCCAGTCGTGACTGTGCCTGTTACGGCGATGCACGGAGCCTCCGGCTTTGGATCGGTGTGGACCCCCCCGGGCGACACCGCACGCACCCCCACGCGCACACCACACCATACCGGACATCGATCACGTTCGCGTATCGGGGTGCCACCATCGGAAACCGTCCGGGCAGACAACAACTAGTCAACGGATGGCGGATGATCATTCCCCTGGGACCGGGAACGGGGCCGGGGGAGCTGGTGGGAAGTTCCCGCGCACCGCTGGCGTCACGGTCGTCGTCGGCGCCGGCGCCGGCGCGCGCGGCTTCCCCACGCTGGGGGTCGCGCCGGCCTGCGACGGGTGGACGGGGGCACCGACGGCCTGGCCGAAGGCGCCGCCCGGCGGCATCGTCCCGGCCGCCGACGTGGCCGGCGCGGCCGGCGCGCCAGCGGCACCGCGCTGGGTCAGGGCGATCACTGGGAAGGGATAGGTCCTGGTCACGCGCGGCTGCTCACCGCCGGGGGCGAGCGTCCCGGCCGTCAACGCGTCCCGGCCACCCTGGTCATCGCCCGCGCCGACCAGCCGCAGCGCGAGGGTGCCCGCGACCGCGGCCACCAGGAGGCAGCAGACCGCGAGCAGCGCGACCCGCCGCCGCCGGCGCCGCCGCGCCCGTAGACCACGAGTTCCCGTCGGTGCGACGACGGCCCCCGTGGCGGCCGGCTCGTCGCTCGACGCCGCAGGCTCGTCCGCCGACGTCGCGCCGGCCGTCGAGTCGTCCGTGGAGCCTTCGGCCGTTGAGCCGTCCGCCCAGGCTCCCGCGGGGAGAACCGCCGTGGCGTCCGGAGCCGCGAACGTCATCGGTGGCCACGCGTCGCCGGCGTCGGCCGGCCACGTCGAGTATGGCCACGCCGTGTCAGCCGGGGCCAGGTCCGGCGCCGCGGTGGCCTGCTGCGTCAGGTCGTCGGACCAGGCGGGCGCCACCGGCATGATCGGGATGGCGCTGGTGTCCGTCGCGGCGAACCCGCTGCCACCGAGGTCCGCCGGCGGCGGCGGGTAGTAGAGCGGAAACGCGCCGGTCTGCGCCGCGGGGTCCTCCGCCGGCGGGAACGGCGTACTTCCCGGAGCGCCCGGCGGCTGCTGGTAGATCGTCCGCTGGTAGGCGTAGAACTCGACCTGGTAGCCGGTGACCTGGCGGGACTGCTCCGGGTCCGGCTGGTCGCCGTAGGACGGGCTCTGCCCATACGCGCCATACGCGCCGTACCCGCCGCCATACGCGTCCGGCGTGAACTGGCCCTCGTATGGCGGCCCGGGCAGCTGGGTGGGCGGGCCGGCGAACGGGGCGGCCGGGTACTGCTGGGGTACCGGCGGTGACTCGTGGCGGGGACCGATCGGGATCGCGCCGGTGTCGGCGGGCGTGAACCAGTCGCCGGGATCTGGCGGCGACCCCTGGTCGGGCTGCCCGTATACCCACTGGCCATAGGGCGCCGGCGGTGGAATGCCGTAGTCCGCCGAAGCGTCGATGGGCACCGACGCCTGACCGGGCGCCAGGTGCGTCCCGGACTCGCCGTACGCCGGCCAGCCCGGCGGTTCTGGGGCTGGGGAGGCGGCCGGCCAGCTCGACTGCTCCGCCGGGGGAGTCACCGGCCAGCCCGACTGTTCCGCCGGCCCCGGCTGTCCCGCCGACCAGCCCGGCTGCTGCTCCGGGGGAGCCGCCGGCCAGGGCACGGACTGCTCCTGCCAGGGCGAGGGCGGCGCCTGCTCGTGGTAGGACGCCTGCTCGTAGTAAGTGGCGTCGCCCGCGGGCGCCGCGGGATCGGGATACGGCGGCGGGTAGCCGCCTTGGCCCTGAGTCTGTCCCGGATAGCCGGGCGGCGGCGCGGGCGCCACGTAGTCGGCCGGATCGCGGTACGGAGTCTGCAGGTAGAGCGGGCCCAGCGGAATGGCGCTCGTCTCGCTGGGGATGAAGCCGCCGCCGAAGTCGGTGGGCGGGGGTTGGTAGGAGAGCGCGAACTCGCCGGTCCGCGGCCACGGGGAGACGTCGTCCCGGCGGGACGCGGCGCCGTCCGGGCCGGCGGGCTCGGTCGGGTTGCCATCCATCGCCGGTAGCGCCTCCGCGTCCCTGGACCGATCGATCATGCCGCCGTCCGCGAATGGAACGGGGCCTGCTACTGACCATAGTTCCACCGGATACCCGCGACCCTCACGCGGCGGGTGAGTTGGCACAGAGTTCGTGGCCCTACCGTTGCCGGACTAGCCGGTAGAAGCTAGTCGTCCCCGACGACGGTGCGGTACTCGGCGTCATCCGGACCCTTCCGCGGGCTCTGCCGTCGTCTCCGGCCAAAGCTCGATCAAAGTCCGGCCAGAGCCCGGTCAAAATCCAGCCAAAACGGCGATGGCCGGGGCGGCATGTGTGCCGCCCCGGCCATCGGGAGATCGCTGCCCGCTGACCTCGGTTGACCTCGGCCAGCTCCGGATCAGGAGATCGTCCAGGTTTCCTTGCCGGCAATCAGGGACATCAGATTGCCTTCGCCCTGGCGCTCCTTGGCCCGATCGATCTGGGCGTTGAGCTCCTCGTCGTAGCTGGGCACGTCGACGTCGCGGAAGACGCCGATCGGGGTGACACCGTGCGAGTCACCGGTCAGCCGAGACAGGGCGAACTGCTGGCTCGGGTCGACGGCGTGCGCGTCGTGGACGAGCACACCCTCGTCGCTGGCAGCGCCGACCGCCAGGCTCCCGTCGGCGGCCCGGCGGATCGCCTTGCTTCCGTCGGCGCCGAAGGCGAGCGGCTGGCCGTGCTCCAGGCGCAGGGTCACGTCGTCGCGGGTGTCCCGGTCCTTCATGGTCTCGAAGGCGCCGTCGTTGAAGATGTTGCAGTTCTGGAAGATCTCGACGAAGGCCGCGCCGGGGTGCTCCGCGGCGGCCCGCAGCACCGAGGTGAGGTGCTGGCGGTCCGAGTCGATGGAGCGGGCGACGAAGGTCGCCTCCGCGCCGAGCGTCAGCGACGTCGGGTTGTACGGCCGGTCCAGCGAGCCGTGCGGGGTCGACTTCGTGATCTTCCCGATCTCGGAGGTCGGCGAGTACTGACCCTTGGTCAGGCCGTAGATCCGGTTGTTGAACATCAGGATCTTGATGTTCACGTTCCGGCGGAGCGCGTGCAGCAGGTGGTTCCCGCCGATCGACAGCGAGTCGCCGTCACCGGTGATCACCCACACGGACAGGTCCGGCCGCGAGGTGGCGAGGCCCGTCGCGATCGCGGGCGCGCGGCCGTGGATCGAGTGCATGCCGTAGGTCTGCAGGTAGTACGGGAAGCGGGACGAGCAGCCGATGCCCGAGATGAAGACGATGTTCTCGCGGGCTACCCCCAGCTCCGGCAGGAAGCCCTGCACGGTCGAGAGGATGGCGTAGTCACCGCAGCCCGGGCACCAGCGGACCTCCTGGTCCGAAGCGAAGTCCTTGCGGCTCTGCGGACCCGGCGCGGCCGGGACCAGGTCGAGCAGCCGGTTGGTTACCCGGCCAGCGCTGACCTTGCCGTTAGTGGTGATGGTCACTGGTTGATCACATCCTCCAGAACGCCCGCGAGCTCCGCCGCCTTGAACGGGAGGCCTCGGACCTGGTTGTAGCCGATCGCGTCGACCAGGAACTCGGACCGGACCAGGGTGCGCAGCTGACCGAGGTTCATCTCGGGCACGAGCACCCGGTCGTAGGACCGCAGTACCTCGCCGGTGTTGGCGGGGAACGGGTTGAGGTGGCGCAGGTGCGCCTGGGCCACCTGCAGGCCCTTGGCCCGCACGCGGCGGACGGCCGCGGCGATCGGGCCGTATGTCGAGCCCCAGCCGAGCACGAGCACCCGGGCCGAGCCGGACACGTCGTCGACCTCCAGCGGCGCGATGTCGGCGGCGATGCCGTCGATCTTCGCCTGCCGGAGCCGGATCATCCGGTCGTGGTTGTCCGGGTCGTACGAGATCGTGCCCGAGCCGTCCGCCTTCTCCAGGCCACCGATCCGGTGCTCCAGACCCGGCGTGCCCGGCACCGCCCACGGGCGGGCCAGCGTCTGCGGGTCACGCAGGTACGGCCAGAAGTCGCCGTCGTGGTTCGGCTCGGTCGTGAGCTGGACCGGGATCTCCGGCAGGTGCTCCCGGACCGGCAGCAGCCACGGCTCGGAGCCGTTGGCCAGGTAGCCGTCGGAGAGGAGGAACACCGGCGTGCGGTATTTGGTCGCGATCCGGGCGGCCTCGATCGCGGCGTCGAAGCAGTCCGACGGCGAGCGCGGGGCGATGATCGGCACCGGCGCCTCGCCGTTGCGGCCGAACATCGCCTGCAGCAGGTCGGCCTGCTCGGTCTTGGTCGGCAGCCCCGTCGACGGGCCGCCGCGCTGGATGTCGACGATCAGCAGCGGGAGCTCGAGGCTGACCGCGAGGCCGATCGTCTCGGACTTGAGCGCGACACCCGGGCCGGAGGTGGTGGTGACCCCGAGAGAGCCGCCGAACGAGGCGCCGAGCGCCGCGCCGATGCCGGCGATCTCGTCTTCGGCCTGGAAGGTGCGGACGCCGAACTGCTTGTGCTTCGAGAGCTCGTGCAGGATGTCGGAGGCCGGGGTGATCGGGTAGCTGCCGAGGAACACCGGCAGACCGGTGAGCTCACCGGCGGCGACGAGGCCGTAGGACAGTGCCAGGTTGCCGGAGATACGGCGGTAGGTGCCCGCCTTCATCCGGGCCGGCGCGACCTCGTAGGTCACCGAGAAGGACTCGGTCGTCTCGCCGTAGTTGAACCCGGCACGAAACGCGGCGACGTTCGCCTCGGCGATCTCCGGGCGCTTCGCGAACTTCTGCCGGAGGAACTCCTCCGTGCCCTTGGTCGGCCGGTGGTACAGCCAGCTCATCAGGCCTAGGGCGAACATGTTCTTCGCCCGCTCGGCCTCCTTCTTGTTGACCACGCCGGCCACGCCCTCGGTGGCGTTCACCGCGTTGATGGTCATCGAGGTCAGCGGGACCTTGTGCACGCGGTACTTGTCCACCGTGCCGTCGGTCAGCGGATCCGCCGTGTAGCCCGCCTTCTTCAGGTTTCCACCCGTGAAGGCGTCCGTGTTCACAATGAGGTCGGCACCCGGCGGGAGGTCTTTCAGGTAGGCCTTCAAAGCGGCCGGGTTCATCGCCACCAGGACATCCGGCGCATCACCGGGCGTCAGGATGTCGTGGTCGGAGAAATGCAGCTGGAAACCGGACACACCGGCCGGACTACCCGCTGGTGCGCGGATCTCGGCGGGAAAGTCCGGGAGCGTCGACAGGTCGTTTCCGAATGTCGCCGTCTCGCTCGTGAACTGCTCGCCGGTGAGCTGCATACCGTCGCCGGAGTCGCCGGCGAACCGCACGACGACCCGGTCGAGCCGGCGGGTCTCCCGCTCCCGGGCCTGCTCGCGGACCTGCTCAGACACCTTCAGTAACCTCCTCAGGTACCGGCCCAGCCTACCTGGCGGCCTATTTGGGCGCGCGCATAGCGGCGCCTGTGCTGCCGGGGGGTGAGCCGTCCAGCAGGTCGGGGTGGCACCAGCTCGTCCGTAGTCCTATCACGCTCTGTGTTGGCGGCATCTCTGCCTGTCGTGTCACTCGCGCGTTGTCGGATGGGTGACGGTGCCACGAGCCAGGACGGCGTTGGCCAGGACGGCACCCCTGTCGGCGAAATTGTGCACGTCGGCTCCTCGCCGGCCGCCGATGTCGGGTATTTGTCACTCGGGCGATCGCAACCGCCACTTCCCGGCATGGCATGGCGCGAGCCATTCCAGCCAGTCGTCGCACACCTCATCCGATGACTTCGCCCACAGTGTGTGATTCGTCTCTCTCGTGGTCGCGACGGGCTCTGCCCAAGACCCGGCCGCCCAAGACCCGGGCCGCTCGAGACGTGCCGGACCGGTGAAAACCGCGGTCCGGCCGGGCAGGAAGTGGGGACGGACAGCGGGAGACGGACAGCGGGAGAAGGAAGTGGGGTACGGACGGCGGGAGAATCGGCCGGTGGATGCCGACCCACCCAACTCCGCCTCGGCTGGCTCAGCCCCCGTCGGTCTGGCCGGTCCCGACAGGACCGGCCAGACCGGTGACGGCGCCCGTGGGCGTGCCTTCCACGGCACCCCCACGGGCGCCCTCGACGTCGGGTTCGTCGGCTTCGGCCGCGCCGGCGCGGCGTTCGCCGTGGCGCTCGCCGAGGCCGGCCATCGTCTCGTCGGGGTGACAACACACTCCGACGCCTCGGCCGCCCGCGCCCGCCGCTTCCTCCCCGGGGCCCCGCCACTGGCCGCGACGGAGCTGGCCGCCCGCGTCGACGTGCTGATCCTCGCGGTCTCCGACGACGCGATCGCTCCCGTCGCCGCCGAGCTCGCCAGCGCCACCGAACCCGCGGGCCCGCGGGCGGGCAGCGTCGTCGTTCACCTGAGCGGACGGCACGGGCTCGCCCCTCTTGCGCCGGTCGTGGCCCGCGGCGCGAGCCGCGCCGCGATCCACCCGATCATGAGCCTGGCCGGTCTCGACCCGGCCATGGACGCCGCCCACCTGCGCTCCACCACCTTCGGCGTTACGGCCGATCCGGCGGCCGCCTCCGTCGCCCGGCGGGTGGTCACGGACGTGGGCGGCCGGTTCGTCGAGGTGCCCGACGAGGCGCGCACCCTCTACCACGCGGCGCTGGTGCTCGGTGCGAACTACCTGGCGGCGCTGGCCGGCGCGAGCGCCGACCTGCTGGCCGCCGCGGGCGTGACCGACGCGAGCGCGGCGCTTGCCCCGCTGCTGCGAGTGTCACTCGACAACGCGCTGCGCGACGGCGACGTCGCCACCACCGGCCCGGTGCGCCGAGGCGACGCCAGTACGGTCGCCGCCCATCTCGAGGCGCTGCGAGCGGCGGACCCGGCCGCCGTCCCCGCCTACCGCGCGCTTTCCCAGCTCGCGGTTCAGCGCCTGGTGGCCGCCGGTCTCCTCTCTACTCGCGCCGCCGCGGACCTCCGTGCCACGCTCGAAGCCTCCGGCACCTCCGCCGCCTCCGCCGGGCCGGACAGGTCGGACAGGTCGGACGGGCCGAACGGGCCCGACCGGTCATGATCCGAGCCGGGAGGGTTCAGGGCCTCGCGGTCCGGGGATGGTCGGGGAACCTACGAGGCAGGCTCGGCCTGCGGAGATTGCCGTGCAAGCCGGGCGTTACCGACGCAACGGGCATGGATGGGAACGCCTCGCGACGTCTCTGGCGTTGAGCTGGGTGCAACCTTCTGACACGACAGGACAACGGGACGCCATGTCTCACCTCAACGGTCTCAAGACCGCCTTGCTACTCGGAGTGCTGTCGGCCGCCATCCTGGCCGTGGGATCCATCTTCGGACGGAACGGGCTGATCATCGCGCTCGTCCTCGCCGTCCTGATGAACGGCTTCTCGTACTTCTACTCGGACAAACTCGCGTTGCGTGCCATGCGCGCGTACCCGGTGAGCCAGGTCGAGCAGCCACGCCTCTACGCCATCGTCCGCGACCTCGCGACGCGCGCTCGGATGCCGATGCCGCGCCTGTACCTGAGTCCCACCAGCGCGCCCAACGCCTTTGCCACCGGCCGGAACCCTAAGAACGCGGCGGTGTGCTGCACCGAGGGCATCATGGAACTCATGGACGACCGCGAGCTGCGCGGAGTCCTCGGCCACGAGCTCAGCCACGTCTACAACCGGGACATCCTCATCGCCTCGGTCGCCGGCGCGCTCGCCAGCGTGGTCGTCTATCTCGCCAACTTCGCCCAGTTCGCCGCCATCTTCGGTGGCGGACGCAACGAGGACGGCCCGGGCATGTTCGAGCTGCTGCTCCTGATCATCCTCGGCCCGGTGGCCGCGACGATCATTCAACTGGCCATCAGCCGCGCCAGGGAGTACCAGGCCGACGCGTCCGGCGCGACCCTGACCGGCGACCCGCTCGGTCTTGCCAGCGCTCTGCGCAAGCTGGAGGCCGGCACCGCCGCCCGCCCGCTTGCCCAGAGTTCTCGGCTTGCCCCGGTCTCCTCCCTGATGATCGCCAATCCGTTCCGGGCGGGCGGGGTCGTCCAGCTCTTCTCCACCCACCCCCCGATGGACGAGCGCATCGCCCGCCTGGAAGAAATGGCCCGTCTGAACCCCTACCGCTGATCTCGCCGGTTGCCGGGATCTTCTGGCCGATCCGGTCCTTCCGGTCGTCGTCGCGTCGCGCGGCCGGACGTGCCCGCGCCGCGACGTCGTCGCCGCCGCACAAAAGTGATCTTGAAAGGACTTGGCGGCGGTGAGCGGAGGTCGTCGATCGCTAGAGTCGGCAGACGTGGCCGACGACTCCGCGACTGAGATCTCGACGCTGGCTGCCCGGGTTCGGGCGGCGGCGCTGTTGACCGGCAGCTTCGTACTGCGTTCCGGGAAGACGAGCACCGAGTATTTCGACAAGTACCGGTTCGAGGCGGATCCGGTCCTGCTCGCGGACATCGTCACCGCGATGGTCCCGCTGCTGCCGGCCCGAGCCGAGCTGCTCGCCGGCCTGGAACTCGGCGGGGTTCCGCTGGCCACCCTGCTGTCGGCCCGCACCGGGCTTCCGGCCCGCTTCGTCCGCAAGAAGGCGAAGGAGTACGGCACCCGTCAGATCGCCGAAGGCGGTGACTTCGCCGGCCGGTACGTCGTACTCGTCGAGGACGTCGTCACCAGCGGGGGCGCGGTCCTGGACGCGACGAGGGTCCTGCGCGAGCAGGGCGCGACCGTCGAGCACGTCGTCTGCGTCATCGACCGTCAGGAAGGCGGCGCCGAGCGTCTGGCCGACCTCGGTCTGACCCTCCACCCGGCGCTCACCCGCGCCCAGCTCGACGCCGTGGCATAGGCAGGCAGGCGGCATAGTCGGTCCGCATGCCGAAGCCGCATGCCGAAGCCGCATGACCAGGCCGGATGGCCAGGTTCGCGAAGCGGGGGTGGCTCCGGAGATCACTCCGGAGCCACCCCCGCTTCCGCCCCACCGACCGCGATGATCGCGGGATCGGGCGGCTCGACAGTCCGTCAGCGGTAGTTGATGAACTGCAGCGCGACCTCGAAGTCCTCGGACTTGAGCATCTGGATGACAGCCTGCAGGTCATCGCGCTTCTTGCCGCTGACGCGGAGCTGGTCGCCCTGGATCTGGGCCTGCACACCCTTCGGGCCGTCCGCGCGGATCTTCTTGGCGATCGCCTTGGCCTTCTCGTCGGGGATGCCCTGCGTCACGGTGATGGCCAGGCGGAACTCCTTGCCGGCCTGCTTGGGCTCGTCGTGCTGGAGGGCCTTGAGCGAGATGCCGCGCTTGACGAACTTCTCCTGCAGCACGTCGAGCACCGCCTTGACCCGCTCCTCGCTGTTCGCGACCAGCGAAATCGAGTCGCCGGTGTGGGTCGCGGCGGCGTCGGTGCCCCGGAAGTCGAAGCGATTCTTGATCTCCTTGGCGGTCTGGTTGACCGCGTTGTCGATCTCTTGGGTGTCCACCTTGCTGACGATGTCGAAGGACGGGTCCGCCACAGCGAGGAGCCTCCTGTCGGGGTCGGTTGTGAGGGGCAGTCGCCGCTGCCCACGAGGCCAGGGCCGCATACCGGGGACCTCGCCCCGGCGGCACCTCCGCCGCTACCGGTATGCTCATCCACGACACGGCAGGTTGCCCGAGCGGCCAAAGGGAGCGGTCTGTAAAACCGTCGGCTCAGCCTACGATGGTTCGAATCCATCACCTGCCACCACCCCGATCTAGTCGCAAAGCGGCAGGTCACCGGCCCCGGAGCGAACACCGGGGCCTTTTTCATGCCCACGGCCAGTCCTGGTCGATCGTTGCCGTTGCCGTTGCCGGGTGGCCGTGGACGATGCTGGGCCGTGGGCCGTGGGCCGTGGGCCGTGGGCCGTGGGCCGTGGGCCGTGGGCGGTGCGCGGCCGCCGGTCGTCGTCCAGGGCCGGCGCGGCCTCGATTCACCGGCTGGCCACCACGTCGGCGCCGTCGGCGCATGTGGCGTAGACCAAGGACCCCACCCAGGCACGCAACCGCGGATCACCACCGTCGACGCCAACCGGACCATCGCGTTTCGCGCCCGCCGTGAGGTCGCCCGCGTCCCGTGTCTTCCGAGATCAGTCAGACGGTTGGCGTCACCGGCGGCGCGTTCCGTCTGACTGATCGTGGGCTAGGCCGTGACTTGGTCGTTGGCGGTGGGGAAGGGCCTGGCGGGCGGCGCGGGTGAGCTGATCGATGACGATGCCCGGTCTGGTGCGGATGATCAGACTGGGGAAGCGGAGCAGAAATGAGATGTCTGGGCTGGCGATGGTGATCTCGTTCTGGCGGAGCATGTCGTCGCACCAGGTCTCACCGTGCCAGTGGAACCCGCCGTCGATCTCGACCCATAGCCCGAGCCCGGACCAGAACATGTCCAGGTAGCGCCGTCGGCCCGCGGCGTCCGTTCGGACGGCTTGGCGGGTGGCCGGCGGCAGTCCGGCCCGCCGGACGAGCGCGCCCATGCGCAGCTCGGCAAGGGAATGGGCGCCGCCCTCGACGTCGTCGAGAACGAGGGCGAGCAGGCGACGATGGCGCAGCCGGCCCACCGCGCCGAGTTCTGCCCGAAGAGCCGAGACCGGGACGAGCCGCTGCTGCACGGTGGCGGCGATGAGCGCGGCGGCGCGGGTCGCGTTCGCTGACCAACCCGCCGCGTCGATCACGGACCGGGCGGTCCGGGTTCTCGGCGGCATTCGGGTCGGATGGACGTCCGAGGTGAGAAACCGCCGTGACTCATGGACCTGGACGCCGGGCAGCCGTGGGACGCGGGTCCCGAAACCGCGCGGGACCAGGACGTGCACGAGGTGGTCGCTGAATCCGCGCAATCCATCGAGATTCGCGGCGGTC
Organism: Pseudofrankia saprophytica; assembly: GCF_000235425.2. Taxonomy (NCBI): domain Bacteria; kingdom Bacillati; phylum Actinomycetota; class Actinomycetes; order Frankiales; family Frankiaceae; genus Pseudofrankia; species Pseudofrankia saprophytica. The sequence continues at coordinate 425,747 of NZ_KI912266.1, read as the reverse complement.
ACCCCGCACAGGGCAGCGTGCGGACCGGCCGCGAGCACCGCGACCCATCGTCGCCGCGACTCGCCGACCGGGCCACGATCCAGGAGGACGACCGAGCGGGCGACCAGGCGCCACCGTCGGGCCCGCAGTTGCGACCTGATCAGGTGGCGCGACACGCCGAACAGATGCAGCTGGCCACGCGAGACCACGCCTTCCTGCCGCGCGGCCAGCTCGGCGAGGCTCCGGTCTGGGGACCGGGCCGCCCAGAGGCCCTCCGCCCCGACGTCGTTCACCCTGCGACGGTGATCCGAATCCCGCCGACCCGCCACCCGCACCCGGCCGCCTGTGGACAGCCGCCCGTGGGGCGACCTTTCAAGATCAGTCAGACGCTCCGCGTCATGGGTGACGCGCTTCGTCTGACTGATTCCCGGGCGGCCGCGAGTGAGCGGACGAGCGGACGAGCGGACGAGCGGACGAGCGGACGGGTGGACGGGTGGACGAGCGGACGGGTGGGGATAGGGGTGAGTACGGGTTGAGGTGGGCGCGGGGTGATAGGTGGGTGGACCGGAGGGCGGGTGTTACGGCTGGGTTCCGGGTTGAGGGAGCGGGTTTTCGGGTGCTCGTCGGCGGTTACGGTGCCGGGCATGGGGTGTCGGGCGGTGTTCTTTGACATCGACGGGGTGCTGACCGTCTCCTGGCGGGCGTTGCCGGGGGCGGCGGATGCCGTGCGCCAGCTCCGGGACGCGGGGTTGGCGGTGGCGTTCCTGACGAACACGACCTCGCGGACCAGGGCCGCCATCGGGGCGGCGCTGCGGGCGGCCGGGATCGGGGCCGGCGATGACGAGATCATCACGGCCCCGGTGATCGGCGCCGCGTACCTGCGCCGACACCATCCCGGGGCGCGGGTGCACCTGCTCAACAGCGGCGACATCACCGCGGACCTAACGGGTGTGGCCGTCGCCGGCCCCGACGAGCGACCGGACGTCGTCATCGTCGGCGGGGCGGGACCCGAGTTCACGCACGAGGCGCTGACCACGGTGTTCCGGCACCTGCTCGACGGCGCGTCGCTTGTCGCGCTGCATCGCAACCACTACTGGGCGACCGACGGCGGCCTCACCCTCGATACCGGGGCCTACCTCGCCGGCCTGGAACAGGCGGCCGGTGTGCGCGCGAGCGTCGTCGGGAAGCCGGCATCCGAGTTCTTCCGCGCCGCCTTGGACCTGGTCGGCGTCGAGGCCGCGGAAGCGCTGATGGTCGGCGATGACGTGACCAGCGACGTGCTTGCCGCGCAGGCGATGGGCCTGACCGGAGTGTTGGTCCGTACCGGCAAGTTCCGGGCGGAGACGCTCGCGGCCGCAAGTGGTACCCCGGACCACGTCATCGACTCGGTCGCGGATCTTCCACGCCTCCTGGCCGCGAACCCGTGACGACGGCCGGCGCGGACCGCCAGGGACCGACGGGAGGCGCGATGCGGTCGCGCGAGCGGGCTGGGATCGCCGAGGCGGACATGGCCAAGGCGGAGATAGTCGAGGCGGACATACCGGTGAACGAACGCGCGGGACTCGCGTTGTTCGTCTATGGCACGTTGATGTTCGGCGAGATCGTGGAGGAGCTTCTCGGTCGCCGCCCCGACCTCACGGCGGCGGTGGCCCCGGGTTGGCGCGCCGCCCGGCTGCCGGGGCTGGTGTACCCAGGGCTGGTTCCGGCGCCGGGCCGGCGAGCGTCGGGCCTGGTGTTGTCCGGGCTCAGCGCGGCGGAGTGGGCCGTGCTCGACGACTTCGAGGGCGACGCGTACGTCCTGTGCCCGGTAGAGGCGCACACCCTCGGTGCGGGTGACGGGCTGGACGGCCCGAATGAGGGAGCGGGCCCGGGCAGGGGGGCGACGCCGGGCGCGCTGACCTATGCCTGGCGGGCTGTGGGTGAGGTCGAGGCGGGCGACGACTGGGATCCCGACTGGTTCGCGTCACATTGGCTTCGCCGCTATGCCGACCGCCTGCGCCCGGGCACGGACGTCTGACCGCGGCGAGCCGCGGTCGGGGAGTGACGGTCGGGGGAGCGGCCTTGTCCTGGCCGCCGTATCGCGGCGCGCCCTCGACCCCGCTGGTCGGCATCGCCGCCGAGTGGCATCGCCGCCGAGTGGCATTGGCCGCCGAGTGGCATTGGCCGCCGGCCGGCATCGCTGCCGGCCGGCGGCGCCACGGGGCGACGGCGACCGAGCCTGAGCTACGGCGCGGGTGCCGGGACCGGCGTGTTGTGAATCTCCGTGACCTGGTTCGTGGCGGCGTTCCAGCGCAGCTTGCCGTTCTGGAAGGCGCTCTCCCTGCCGCCGGGCACGTCGTACTCGTCGCTGACCGGCATGCCGAGCCACGAGGCGGAGCCGCCGAGTGCCAGGTACTTGTTGAGGATCTCGCCGCGTACGACGAACGCGCCGAGCGCCGGGTGCCAGTAGATCCGGCCGCCCTCGAACACGGCCTGCAGGCCGTCGGGCGCCGTCGTCCAGGAGACGTCCTCGAGCGGGCGGCGCAGCGAGCCGTTGCTGCCGCCGTAGGCGAGATACTTCTGCGCGATCGGGCCGAACAGCGCGCGTGTGCCGGTCTCGACCGACCAGAACATCAGCCCGTTGGCGTACGGCTGCCACCGGCCGCCCCCGCCGGCCGGGCCCTCGGCGCGGGCCGGCGCTCCCAGGGAGAGGTGTAGCAGCGGCTCGGCGGCGTACCGGGCGGCGATCTCGTCGCGGGTTCCGTCGGCGCTGCTCGTCAGGTCGGCCGCGCTGCAGCAGAACGCGTTGACGTCGACATGCCCGGGGATGCCAGGGACCGCGCCGCCGGAGTCGTACTGCCAGATCAGCCACTTCTGCCAGCCGCCGGGCAGCCAGCCGGGGTCGGCGTTGCTGTTGTAGATCGCGAACCAGAGCGGGTACTTCGCGAACGACTGGGTATTGGCGATCTTGTCGGTCCAGAACGAGCGGAAGGTGTAGAGGATCGGGGTCCGGCCGGTCTGGCTCTCCACCTCGCGCAGGAAGGCCTGGGTCCAGGCGGTCAGGTCCGTGGGGCTGAGGCCACCGGTGATCTCCAGGTCGAGCACCGGGGCCAGCATTCCGGGGGTGTTGACGTTGCCCGCCGCCGCGAGGAAGTGGTGGGCCTGGTCGATGGCCGTGGAGATCGGCAGCGCGGGCCGGGCGTAGTGATAGGAGCCGACCACCAGGCCCGCGGCCTGGGCGCCGGCCTTGTCCGCCGCGTAGCTCGGGTTGGTGTACTTCGTTCCCTCGGTCGCCTTGATGACGGCGAACGAGTTGCCGGCGGCCTTGACGGCGTTCCAGTCGATCGAGGCGCCGTTCTGATGCTGCCAGGACGAGATGTCGACGCCGCGTGGCCAGGCCGGGTTCGGCGCGGCGGCGGCGGCCGTCGCCGTCGTCGAGAGCGCGAGGGCGGTGACGGCCAACAGGGCGATCCGCGGCGCGAGCTGCCCGTTCCGCCGCTGTTCGGCCGCCCGCGGTTCGCGACCGCCTGGAGGACGAGTTCGCGGCAGGCCGCCCGTGCGGCCGGGAGCGACCTTCATCGTGACGGCCGCGACGTCCTGCCCGCGGGTGGAATGCCTGCCGCCGAGGCGCTGGTCGCGGGCGGGCGGCTGCGCCGGTGGCAACCCGCGAAACGGCATGGCACGGTGGTGGCTGTTCTGCCGAGGGTCGCCGAAGGTCGTGCCGGGCGGCAGCGGCGTGCCTGCCGGCACTTGGATGCCGCGCGGTCCACCTTCCACGCCCTGGGTCCACAGCAGGCCGCTGCCTGGCGGCAGATCGTCGGCCGCGCCGCCGAAGGGTGTCGCCTGTCTGTCCTGGTGGTGCCGGCCGGGGTGGTGCGTGAAGCGCATGGGCAACCCTCGCTGCTCGCGGGTTCCGCTCGGGTCCGCTCGGACAGAGCGCGGCCGTGCGTCCGATCAGCGGATGCCGACGGCCGACGACTACGCTAAGCGCGAGCTTGGCTACCTAGCGCAATCAGTTCGCGGGTCGCAACGAGTTTGTCGATGCCCTCACTCGTGATCGCTCGGCATGTCCCGGCGTTTCCGGAAGATCAGGCCATCCGGGCGCCGCCGATGTGCCGCCGCCTCCAGCGCGGGTGAGGACTCGGCGTGGCGGGCCTCGGCGCGCTCGGCGTCGCGGCGTCGCGGCGTTGACCGCCGGTCAGCTGGTCGTCGGCCGACGGCTGGTCGGCTGCCGTCGATCGGCTGCCGTCGATCGGCCGCCGGGCGACGGCCCGCGGTGGATCACGGTCGGCTGGCAAGCGCCTGGTAGGGCGGCGGCGCCAGAAAGGATTGACCTTCGGGAAGGGCCGCGCTGGGCATGGGTTCGACCATGGGCATCGCCGCGGAACCTGCTTCCCACACTGGCCCAGCCATCGTGTAACGTGTGTCCCGCGTGAGCATGAGAGCGCGCCCCTTTAGCTCAGTCGGCAGAGCGTCTCCATGGTAAGGAGAAGGTCTACGGTTCGATTCCGTAAAGGGGCTCGACGGTCCGCCAGTCGCCATGATCAGATTGGTGTCACGCGGCGGTCCCAGCCGGTACGCTGTCGCAGGGGTCGCCGCGTAGCGGTCCAAGGCGGTGTAGCTCAGTCTGGCAGAGCAAGCGGCTCATAATCGCTGTGTCGCCGGTTCAAGTCCGGCCACCGCTACCGAGGCGGGCTTATCCTGCTTGCTCCCCTTCGGGGGAGTTTCGCGGGGCGCCCGCAATGTTTGCCCAGGGGGGCGACCCCCTGGAACCCCGGGTCAGGGGGCTTTGCCCCCGACACCCCCGCCGGCTTGCGCTTCGCGCTTTGCCGGCTTCCTTGTGGGTGCGAGGCCCTCGTTGGGCTTGCGGGGCGCTCTCGGGTGGCTTGCTCCCCTACGGGGAGCTTTGCGGGATGTTCGGTCCTCGGGGGTGCTCACTGGGACCTGGCTGTGGCGTGGTCGGGGTGGGTGGGACGGTGGGAGCGGAGTAGGGGTCTGGCTGTCGGCTAGACTCGTCAGGACTTCGGTTGGGGCTAGTCCCGGGCTGGAGGGGTCGCGCGTAGCGTGCGGCTGGTCGTGGAGTGGCGGGCCCCGGGAAGAGGGGGCGGCTTCGCGGCTGTTGAGAATTGCACCCGATAACCGCTAGAGGAAGAGGCAACACGCCGTGGCCGCCACCGACGTTCGTCCGAAGATCACTATGGCGTGTCAGGTGTGCAAGCACCGGAACTACATCACGCGCAAGAACCGGCGCAACGACCCGGACCGTCTTGAGCTGAAGAAGTTCTGCCCGAACTGCCGGAAGCACACGGAGCACCGCGAGACGCGCTAGTCCTCGGCTCCACCACCGGACGCCGGCGGGAGACGGCTCCCCGCGGCCCCGAGATCGCGCCTCGCGCGTCGGGCCGGTGGTGACAACGACGAGGGTTTCGCACGCGCACCGGCCAGGCCGGCGACCGACGGTCGCCGGCCTGGTTGTGTTTGTCCTAACCGCCTCGATCCTTCGGCCCATACCTCGCGTCGGCTACGGCAGAACCAGCTGACCGATCGGGCCGGGGTTGTAGGCCACCTCCCAGCGGTAGCTGTCGGGATCGGCGAAGTAACCGGTGTAGCCGCCCCAGTCGCGTTCCACCGCGTCGTGCACCGGATCGGCGCCGGCCGCGCGGGCTGTACGCAGGACGGCGTCGACCTCGGCCGTGGTCGGAACGTTGTGGGCGAGGGTGATCGGCGGCACGCCGACTCTGGTCCCGATCGCGCCGACCTCCTTCTCGAACTCCTCCCGAGCCCAGAGCGAGAGGACGAGGCGCTCGCCAGTTCTGATCATGAGCACCTCGCCGGGCACGTCTAGTTCGGCCGTCCAACCCAGCCCGTCGAGGTAGAAGCGACGGGTGGCGGCGAGATCGGCGACGGCCAGGGTGACAAAGCTGATCCGCTGCTCCATATCGGCACGGTGCCATGGCCCGCCGACAGTCCGGGTGGGCTCGGCGGGGCGGGAGGCCTGTTCGACGCGGAACTGGGCGCCGCCCGCCCGCCCCGCACGCGGGCAGTCCACACCTCATCCACGCGTCGGGCGGCTGGGCGGCGCGCGGGACCGACAGGCGCGGTCGCGTGGTAGTGGTAGGGATGGTCGTCCCGGTCAGAGCCGGGACACCTTGTGGATCGGAGCCGTTCATGCCGCTGAGCCAGGCGTTTGTCGGGCGCGAGTTCGCCGCCGCACGGCCTTTTCTGGTCGGCCGCGAGCACATTCGGCAGTTCGCGCGGGCGATCGGGGACCCCAACCCGCTTCACCACGACCTGGCGGCGGCACGGACCGCTGGCTACCCGGACCTGGTGGCGCCGCCGACCTTCCTGGTGGCCGCCATCCCGGGACAGCTGGGCCTGCCGGTCGACGACCCGGCGTTCGGCATGGACTTCTCGCTGATCGTGCACGGCGAGCAGCGGTTCACCCTGCTGCGCCCGGTGGTCGCCGGCGACGAGCTGACCGCGGTGACCACCCTCACCGGGCTGCGGACCGTCGCGACCAACGAGGTGCTGACCGCGGGCTACGAGTTCCGCACGAGCGGTGGTGAGCTGGTGGCGACCGGTCTGTGCGGGCTGGTGTCCCGCGGCACCGCCGACCCGAACGCGGGCCCGGTGCGCGTCGGGGCGCCGGCCGGCGCGGTGGGCGCGGCCGAGGTGTCCGGCGGAGCCGCTCGGGTCGCGCTTGTCCGGTACGACGAGGTCGAGGTCGGTGCGGAGCTGCCCGCGAGGGACTTTCCGATCCGGCGCGCGGATCTGGTCCGGTACGCCGGCGCTTCCGGCGACTTCAACCCGATCCACTGGAACGAGAAGATCGCGGCCGAGGTCGGCCTGCCGGGCGTGATCGCGCACGGCATGCTGACGATGGCGACCGCGGGCCGCGTCGTCAGCGACTGGGCGGGCGACCCGGGCGCGATCCGCGAGTACGGCGTCAAGTTCTCGTCGCCGGTGGTCGTTCCGGGCGGCGACACCGGTGCCCTCGTCGAGGTTCGTGCCACCGTCGAGAAGAAGCTTCCCGACAACGTCGTGGTCGTGAACCTGACCGTCCGCTGCGACGGGGCGAAGGTCCTCATGGCGGCCAAGGCCAAGGTCCAGCTCGCCTGACGAACCGGCCCCACGGCCGGCGAGGCTCAGCGGCCGGCGGGCGGACCTGGAGAAGCGGACGTGGGGAAGACGCGGAGAACCTGCCCCGCGACGGGCGCGGACCGCCCGTCGCGGGGGCGGTCTCAGACCGCTTCGCCCAGGAGGGTGGCGATGCGGCGCACACCCTCGGCGAGGTCGTCGTCGCCGAGGGCGTACGAAAGCCTGGCGTAGCCGGGGGTGCCGAAGGCCTCGCCGGGGACGATCGCCACCCCGACCTCCTCGAGGATCACCTGGCAGAGCTCGTTCGACGACGCCGGCGTCCTGCCACGGATCGTCCGGCCGACGACGTCCCGCAGGGATGGGTAGGCGTAGAAGGCGCCCTCCGGCAGCGGGCAGCGCACGCCGGGAATGTCGCTGAGCATCCCGTGCATGGCGAGCCGGCGCCGGTCGAAGGACTTGCGCATCTCGGCCACCGCGTCCAGCGGGCCGGCGACGGCGGCCAGCGCCGCCACCTGGGAGACGTTCGCGACGTTCGACGTCAGGTGCGACTGCAGGTTCGAAGCCGCCTTCACGACGTCCGCCGGGCCGATCAGCCAGCCGACCCGCCAACCCGTCATCGCGTAGGTCTTGGCCACTCCGTTGAGCACCACGCACCGGTCGGCGATCTCGGGCACCTCGACCGGCAGCGACGTGAACCGCGCGTCGCCGTACACCAGGTGCTCGTAGATCTCGTCGGTGACCACCCAGAGGCCGGCCTCGACGGCCCACTGGCCGATCGCGCGCACCTCCTCGGGGCTGTGCACCGCGCCGGTCGGGTTCGACGGCGAGCAGAACAGCAGGACCTTCGTGCGCGGCGTGCGCGCGGCCTCCAACTGCTCGACGGTCACCCGGTAGCCCTGCTCGGGGCCGGTGACGACGTCGACCGGCACGCCGCCGGCGAGCCGGATCGCCTCCGGGTAGGTGGTCCAGTACGGGGCGGGCAGCAGCACCTCGTCGCCCGGGTCCAGCAGGGTCGCGAACGCCTCGTAGACGGCCTGCTTGCCGCCGTTGGTGATGAGCACCTGGCTCGGCTCGACGGCGAGGCCCGAGTCGCGGCGGGTCTTCTCGGCGACGGCCTCCTTCAGCTCGGGCAGGCCGCCGGCCGGGGTGTAGTGGTGCATCTTCACGTCCCGGCATGCCTTCTCCGCGGCGGCCACGATGTGGTCCGGGGTCGGGAAGTCGGGCTCGCCCGCGCCGAACCCGATCACGTCGCGGCCCGCGGCGCGCAGCGCCTTGGCGGTGGCGTCGACGGCGAGAGTGGCGGATGGGGCGATGCCGCCGATGCGGCGCGAGATCCTGCTCATGGCGACCATGCTGCCAGAGATGTTGGGAGCCTCGTGTGAGCCAGGCGGGGCCTGCTCGCCTCCAGGGGGTATGCTCGATCCGCTCGGGCCGTCATCGCCGGTGTACGTGCGCGCCTGCTGGTAGCTAACCGCTGGTAGCCAGGCAGCGCGAGTAGTTACCAGGCGGAGTCAGGCCCGGGTAGCTCCAAGGGGCGTGGCTCAATTGGTAGAGCACCGGTCTCCAAAACCGGCGGTTGCAGGTTCGAGTCCTGTCGCCCCTGCGCAGGTCAGACGATCGAGAGTGGTGAAGAGCTGTGGCGGCGACCGACACTGACGCGGCCCCGCGGGCCAAGCAGCCCGCGCGGGCGAGCGGCCGGCGTCGTACGACACCGTTGCGGTTCTACCGCGAGGTCGTGGCGGAGCTGCGGAAGGTCGTCTATCCGAGCCGGACTGAGCTGATCACCTACGTGGTGGTCGTGCTCATCTTCGTGTCCGTGATGACCGCGATCGTGGCCTCCCTCGACTTCGGCCTCACGAAGCTGGTGCTCCAGATCTTCGGCTGACCGGTCCGTGCCCGCCGGATGCGGCGGTGCTGGCGGTCCGTGGCCGGTGCCGACCGGCTCGGAAGGGCGGGCGCGGAGGTTCGACCGTGACCGGTCGGGCCGGTGCCTCGCGCGAGTCGGGGTACTACTGGATGTGGGTCAGACGGTCGCTCCGCCAGCGTCAGCCCGCCAGCACCGACAAGTACGAGCCGCGAAGTCCGAGTCAAGGTCCGAGTCAAAGCCACGAGCCAGCGCATCCGCCCGGAGGCGCACGTAACCGAACGTGCTCCGCGGGCGACCACACGAGTAAGGATCGTCCGCGTGTCCCAGTCTCCCGAGCATGCCGCCTCCGAGCAGGGGGAGGCTCTCGACAGTCTCAGCCCGCTCGCGGCGTTCGAGAACGACGAGGTGGCGAGCACGGACGCCGGCGCCGCGCCGGATGAGGACGACACGGCCGCCGCGCCGGCCGGCCTGACCGCCGGCTCGCCTGCCACCCCCAGCTCCGCCAGCGTCGCCGCCGCCGATGACGAGGACGACGCCGACGAGCTGCGTCGAGCTCTCGAGGACGCACCCGGCGAGTGGTACGTGATCCACTCGTACGCGGGCTACGAGAACAAGGTCAAGACCAACCTCGAGACCCGGATCTCCAGCCTCAACATGGAGGACTTCATCTTCCAGATCGAGGTGCCGCTCGAGGAGGTGCCGGTCGTCAAGAACGGCAAGCGCCAGCTGGTCCTGCAGAAGAAGTACCCGGGCTACATCTACGTCCGGATGGACCTGACCGACCAGTCCTGGTCCGCTGTGCGCAACACCCCCGGCGTGACCGGGTTCGTCGGCCTGACCAACAAGCCCTCCCCGCTGCGCAAGGAGGAGGTGCTCTCCATCCTCGCCCCGGTGGCGAAGAAGGAGAAGAAGGTCGAGACGGTCAAGGTGCAGGAGTTCGAGGTCGGCGAGTCCGTCACCGTGATGGATGGGCCGTTCGCGACGCTGCCGGCGACCATCAGCGAGATCAACACGGATGCCCAGCGGCTGAAGGTGCTGGTCTCCATCTTCGGCCGCGAGACGCCGGTCGAGCTGCAGTTCAACCAGGTCGCGAAGATCTGATCCGTCCCGGTGGGCCGCCGGGCTGGGCCACCGAAAGTTCAGGAAGAACGAGATGCCTCCCAAGAAGAAGAAGATCACTGCGGTGATCAAGCTCCAGATCAACGCCGGCAAGGCCACCCCAGCGCCCCCGGTGGGCCCGGCGCTCGGCCAGCATGGCGTCAACATCATGGAGTTCGTCAAGCAGTACAACGCGGCGACCGAGTCGCAGGTCGGCAACGTCGTGCCGGTCGAGATCACGGTCTACGACGACCGCTCGTTCACCTTCGTCACCAAGACCCCGCCGGCCGCGAGGCTGATCCTCAAGGCCGCCGGTGTCGACAAGGGCAGCGCGACGCCGCACCGTGACAAGGTGGCGAAGCTGAACGCGACGCAGCTGCGCGAGATCGCCACGATGAAGATGCCCGACCTCAACGCCACCACCATCGAGGCCGCGGAGCAGATCATCGCCGGCACCGCCCGCTCCATGGGCATCGTCGTCGAGAAGTAGGCCGGGCGAGAGCACGGCGGTACGGCAAAGGCAGCCAGTCCCACCGGTGGGAGGGCGCCAGGCGTCTGCCTGGGGGGCCCGCCAGGACCACGAGGAGAAGCAATGAAGCGCAGCAAGGCATACCGGGCGGCGGCCGAGAAGATCGACCCGGAGAAGCTGTACAGCCCGCTGGAGGCCGCGAACCTCGCGAGGGAGACGTCGGCCACCAAGTTCGACGCGACCGTCGAGGTCGCCTTCCGGCTCGGCGTCGACGCCCGCAAGGCCGACCAGATGGTCCGTGGCACGGTGAACCTGCCGCACGGCACCGGCAAGTCGCCGCGGGTCGTGGTGTTCGCCGCCGGTGAGAAGGCCGCCGAGGCGCAGGCGGCCGGCGCGGACGTCGTCGGCAGCGACGACCTGGTGGCCCGGATCCAGGAGGGCTTCCTGGACTTCGACGCCGCCGTCGCGACCCCCGACCAGATGGCCAAGGTCGGCCGGATCGCCCGGATCCTCGGCCCGCGTGGCCTGATGCCCAACCCCAAGACCGGCACCGTGACGCTCGACGTCACGAAGGTGGTCAAGGAGATCAAGGGCGGTAAGATCAACTTCAAGATCGACAAGCAGAACAACCTGCACATCGTCATCGGGAAGACGAACTTCACCGCGCAGCAGCTCGTCGAGAACTACGGCGTCGCGCTCGACGAGATCGTGCGAGTGAAGCCGTCCGCGGCCAAGGGCCGCTACCTGAAGAAGATCACCATCGCCACCACCATGGGCCCCGGCATCTCGGTCGACCCGAACCGCACCCGCAACCTCCTGGAGGACGCGGCCGCGAGCTGAGCCGCCCGCCCCCTGGGGCCTACCTCCTGATACGCGCGCCGAGCCGTGCCGGTCTTAGACCGGCACGGCTCGTCCCGTTCGGCGGGTCACGTAATCACCCTGGCCGGGAGACCCGCCACGAGCGAAGCGAAGTGGCCCGACGGACGAGCCTGCTTTGGTTTGGTGACGTTCAGCGGTAGGCGACCGTGCGGGCGCGGAGGCGTGCCTCGCGGAGGCCCGGCCCACGAGCGAAGCGAGGTGGGTCGGGCCGCAGCGAGGTCGCCGGAGCGCCCGTGAGCGGAGGAGGACGGCGCGCGGAGGTCCCTTGGGAGCGAAGCGAGTAAGGGGCCGGAGCGCGCCGCCCGGACGGAGCGAACCAGAAACAACCTTCTGCTCTGACCGGCAAAGCATGTGTGGTTTGAGAGCTGTACCGGGCGTGACCGGTGTGTGGTTTGAGGGATGCGGCCGGGCGCCACCGGTGTGTGGTTTGGGAGCTGTAGTATTGGTAGTAGTTCCACACCACAGACCGCTGGTCGCCGTCCGCCCGCTCCGCCGGGGAGGACGACCGAAGGTCCCGGAGACACGTCCGGGCGGCCCGCGCAGGTGACGGACGCGAACCGTACGCCGAGGCGGCGGGCCCACCAGGTGCCAGCCCCGCGAGTACGGAATCCCGCCCCGAGCGCCTGCGCCGGGGCGTTCGTCGTTTCTCGAGGGGCTTTCGGGTACGGCCGGCACCGTTCCCCACAAGGAGCCCGATGGCGAACCCTGAGAAGAGCGCCGCCGTGGCGGAGATCACCGACCAGTTCCGTGGCTCCACCGCGGCCGTCCTGACCGAGTACCGCGGCATGACCGTCAGCCAGATCACTGAGCTGCGCCGGTCGCTGGGCGCCAGCACCAAGTACGCGGTCGTCAAGAACACCCTCACCAAGATCGCTGCCGAGCGGGCCGGCGTGACCGGCATCGACGAGCTGCTCGTCGGGCCGACCGCCGTCGCGTTCGTCGGCGGCGACCCGGTCGAGGCGGCCAAGGGCCTTCGGGACTTCGCCCGCGCGAACCCGGCCCTGGTCGTCAAGGGCGGCTTCGTCGAGGGCAAGGCGATGTCGGCTGACGACATCCGCAAGCTCGCCGACGTCGAGTCCCGCGAGGTCCTGCTGGCCAAGCTGGCCGGCGCCATGAACGGCTCGCTGGCCAAGGCCGTCGGCCTGTTCGCCGCGCCGCTGTCGCAGGCTGCCCGGCTCGCCGAGGCGCTGCGCGCCAAGCGCGAGGCGGAGGCCGGTGGCGCCGCCGAGGCTTCGGCCGAGACGCCTGCCGAGGCCGTCTCCGTCGAGTAGCCGTCCCGGCCGGCGACAAGCCAGCCAGGTATCACCCGCGACGGCGGCCAGACCATGCGGCCCGGCCGCCGGACCGCACCACGACGATCCAAGTCACAGAACAGGAAGGAACCGCCATCATGGCGAAGCTCTCGACAGGCGACCTGCTCGACGCGTTCAAGGAGATGACGCTGCTCGAGCTGTCCGAGTTCGTGAAGCAGTTCGAGGACACCTTCGGCGTCACCGCCGCCGCCCCGGTCGCCGTCGCGGCCGTCGCGGGCCCGGGTGGCGGCGGCGAGGCTGCCCCGGCCGAGGAGGAGAAGGACGAGTTCGACGTCATCCTCGAGGCCGCTGGCGACAAGAAGATCCAGGTCATCAAGGAGGTCCGCGCCCTGACGAGCCTGGGCCTCAAGGAGGCCAAGGACCTCGTGGACGGCGCGCCGAAGCCGGTCCTGGAGAAGGCCACCAAGGAGGCGGCGGACAAGGCCAAGGCGGCCCTCGAGGGCGCCGGCGCCAAGGTCACCGTCAAGTAGCACCCGCGCGGCCGCTCTGGCCGTGCGACGAAGCGAGCCCGGTGGCCCCGCCACCGGGCTCGCTTCGTGCTTTCCCCGTCTGATCCGTGCCCGTCGACGGCGCATCAGCGCAGCGTCAGCACAACCACGTCGTCAGCCCGGAATCAGCCCAGCCACCGCCAAATACATCAGCCCGGAACCGGCTGGGGAGGCGCTGCGCGCCCGACAGGCTTTCCCGCGGATCTTCGGGAACGGCTTTCGCCGGCAGCCGGGCGCAGTCCCCATACACAACTGGCGATCACCGGGCCGCGACGGCCGAGATCCACCCCATGATTGTCGAGTGGGTATGCGAACTGGCGCACCGTGGCCCGGTTTGTCCAACTTGTGCATACCCAGCCCGCGATCTTCCGGCGGCACAGCTCCTGGGCGCGTCGAAGATCACAAACTGGGTATGCAGACGGGCTTCCAGGCCTCGTCAGCAAAGGTCCACGAGAGTTGGCCTGGCCGTGACTTCGTGCGGCCGGCCTGGGCGGGACCGCCGGGAGCCAATGACCACCATCCTCGGCACCCGGTCTTCGTCGAGGCAGCCAACATTGGGGCCTCGACCGCGCTTTCGCCCCAATTCCACCTGTCTCCGCACGTAGACCCACCCCAACGGGCAGCTGCCACGCCTCGCACGAACCGCGACCGACCAGCCACAGCCAACCGACGAAGTGCCACCAGGGAGGGCGCTGCGCGCCTGGCAGGCGGTGCCCGGCCGGGTGCCTGTCGGATCACGAAGCCGGGGTCCCCTGCCAGATCGGCGAACGGGGTCCCTGCCGGATTGGCGAAGCCGATCTGGGAGGTCGTGATCTGGCAGGTCTGCTGGGATGTCCGGGGCGCGAAGAGTCCCGGACCCGCCGGATCGGCCCCGCAACCTCCACCGATCCGGCGGGAACCCCGGCGGGGCCGCCGCCGCGCCGACCTGGTTGTGGCCTGCCTCTGGCGAGATGCGTTACGGTCCGTCGGGCCGGGCGCCCGCCGGGGACGGCGCATCAGCCCGGCGCCCCGGGTCCCTCGCACCGGCCCACGACAAGGCCGGCCACCGCCAGGTGGCCTCGGCCCGGAACCACAGGGAACGCATTCGGCGTTCAGCGCACAGCGGGCTGGCGCGCACCGCCAGTCCTCCGGAGTGGCCGCGGCCGCCAGGGTGTCCGATGCTGGTGGGACGCTCGGCGTAGGGCTGGGGACAGGCCAGATGGCCGGGCGTTGCCGGCCCGGTGTGACATCGGGACGACACGGTTGCAGCCCGGCGGGGGCGGCAGAACGGTAACTACCCGCACATGGGGTCCGTCTGAGGGGTTGACTCGATCCCCAACAACGGAGTTCCATCATTTGGCGGACCACCGCCGTGATCTGGTGAAGTCGGGCAGGGTATCTCCCATCGGGGCAACCCAGCCGACCAGCCGGTGCGTCGGGTGGCCGGTCGATCCAGGGCTCTGGGGCCCTGGGGTCGGCTGGCCGCGACGACCTCACGATGGCGACACAGCGTGGCGGTGGCCGGAGGGCCGTGGGCGTCAGACGGGCGCGCGGCCGACGGGCGGACAGGAAAGGCGGGAGCGGCGGGCACACGGCAGGTCAGCGGCAGACAGTGAGCAGCGCGAAAGTAGTGCACAACGGACATGACGACGGGGCTTGTCAGCAGTGCGGCCTAGGGCTACACTGCTAGTTTGCGCTGTCCTTTTCGTTGCACTGAGCCGCTCAGACTCGTTCCCGCCAGCCGTGGTGGATCCGCCGGTACTCATCCCGCGGAGCCACTGAAGCCACGCCCCGCCGCCGCATGTTCGGGCCGGTGGGCTCGCGTACCCGTGGGACCTGGTCTGGTGGGCTCTGTGCGGCGAAAAGGGGCCAGCGTGATCGTGCCGGCTACAAGCCGGTGTGGTCCTTGCCCGCCCATCCACGAGAGAACCGCCCAGCTAGTTCGTCCCGCCTGCCGGTGTCAGCCGGCCCGGCGGGCTCCGACGCCCGCCCTCAGACGACTTCGGACCTCCTGGTGCCGCGCCTCGCGCGACCGGGACCGACGGAACACGTCTGACGGTCCCGGCGTTCGAATCGATCTGGCGTGACGGTCACCACAGAGACGAGTTGCGCACTACCCCGCTGGCGCCGCGTGTAAACGCGGCGAGACACTGATCACCTGACCACCCCGACGGCTCCTCGGCGTCTCCCGCCCGACGCCAGGCCCCCGGAAGGACCACCTTGGCCGCCTCGCGCTCCGCCTCCCGCATCTCGTTCGCCAAGATCGTCGAACCCCTCGAGGTCCCGGACCTTCTCGCCCTACAGACGCAGTCGTTCGACTGGCTGATCGGCAGTGATACCTGGCAGGAGAGGGTCCAGGAGTCCATCGACGCCGGCCGTGACGATGTTCCCCTCACCTCGGGTCTGGAGGAGGTCTTTGAGGAGATCTCTCCGATCGAGGACTTCTCCGGTTCCATGTCCCTTTCGTTCCGGGATCACCGGTTCGAGCCGTCCAAGTACTCCGTCGAGGAGTGCAAGGACAAGGACATGACGTACTCGGCGCCGATGTTCGTCACCGCCGAGTTCACCAACAACACCACCGGTGAGATCAAGAGCCAGACCGTGTTCATGGGCGACTTCCCGCTCATGACCCCGAAGGGCACGTTCGTCATCAACGGAACCGAGCGGGTGGTCGTCAGCCAGCTCGTCCGCTCGCCCGGCGTGTACTTCGAGAAGTCGCTCGACAAGACGTCCGACAAGGACCTCTTCTCCTGCAAGGTCATCCCGTCGCGGGGTGCCTGGCTGGAGTTCGAGATCGACAAGCGGGACACGGTCGGTGTCCGCATCGACCGCAAGCGGCGCCAGTCCGTCACCGTGCTGCTCAAGGCGCTCGGCTGGGACGAGGCGCGCATCCTCGAGCGCTTCGGCGACTACCCGTCGATGCGCGTCACGCTGGAGAAGGACCACACCGCCGGCCAGGACGACGCGCTGCTCGACATCTACCGCAAGCTGCGCCCTGGCGAGCCGCCGACGCGTGAGTCCGCGCAGACGCTGTTGGAGAACCTGTTCTTCAACCCGAAGCGCTACGACCTCGCCAAGGTCGGCCGTTACAAGGTGAACAAGAAGCTGGGCCTGCACGTCGAGGGCCCGGTGGGCGTGCTCACCGAGGAAGACGTCGTCCGCACGATCGAGTACGTCGTGAAGCTCCACGAGGGCATCGACCCGGCGTACGAAGTGGACGACATCGACCACTTCGGCAACCGGCGGCTGCGCACGGTCGGCGAGCTGATCCAGAACCAGGTGCGGCTCGGCCTCGCCCGGATGGAGCGGGTCGTCCGCGAGCGGATGACCACTCAGGACGTCGAGGCGATCACGCCGCAGACCCTGATCAACATCCGGCCGGTCGTCGCCTCCATCAAGGAGTTCTTCGGCACCAGCCAGCTGTCCCAGTTCATGGACCAGACCAACCCGCTGGCCGGCCTGACCCACAAGCGCCGCCTCTCGGCGCTCGGCCCCGGCGGTCTGTCCCGTGAGCGGGCCGGCATGGAGGTCCGCGACGTGCACCCGAGCCACTACGGCCGGATGTGCCCGATCGAGACGCCGGAAGGCCCGAACATCGGCCTCATCGGCTCGCTGTCGACGTTCGCGCGGGTCAACCCGTTCGGCTTCGTCGAGACCCCGTACCGCAAGGTCGTCGCCGGCCGGGTCACCGACCAGATCGACTACCTGACCGCGGACGAGGAGGACCGGCACGTCGTCGCCCAGGCGAACGCCCCGCTGACCGGGGACGGCTCCTTCGCCGAGGACCGGGTGCTGGTGCGCCGGAAGGGCGGCGAGGTCGAGTTCATCCCGCCCGACGAGGTCGACTACATGGACGTCTCGCCGCGCCAGATGGTGTCGGTCGCGACCGCCATGATCCCGTTCCTCGAGCACGACGACGCCAACCGCGCGCTCATGGGCTCGAACATGCAGCGGCAGTCCGTGCCGCTGCTGCGCTCGGAGTCGCCGCTGGTCGGCACCGGCATGGAGGCCCGCGCGGCCAAGGACGCCGGCGATGTCGTCGTCTGTCAGCAGGCCGGCGTGGTCGAGGACCTGTCCGCGGACTACATCACCGTCATGCACGACGACGGCACCCGCCGCACCTACCGGCTGGCGAAGTTCCGCCGCTCCAACCAGGGCACCTGCATCAACCAGAAGCCGATCGTCGACGAGGGTGACCGCGTCGAGTCCGGCCAGGTGATCGCGGACGGCCCGTGCACCGACAACGGCGAGATGGCGCTCGGCAAGAACCTGCTGGTCGCCTTCATGCCGTGGGAGGGGCACAACTACGAGGACGCGATCATCCTCTCGCAGCGGCTCGTCCAGGACGACGTCCTCTCCTCGATCCACATCGAGGAGCACGAGGTCGACGCCCGGGACACGAAGCTCGGCCCGGAGGAGATCACCCGCGACATCCCGAACGTCGCCGAGGAGGTCCTCGCCGACCTCGACGAGCGGGGGATCATCCGGATCGGCGCCGAGGTGAACCCCGGCGACGTGCTGGTCGGCAAGGTCACCCCCAAGGGCGAGACCGAGCTGACCCCGGAGGAGCGGCTGCTGCGCGCGATCTTCGGCGAGAAGGCCCGGGAGGTCCGGGACACCTCACTGAAGGTGCCGCACGGTGAGTCCGGCAAGGTCATCGGCGTCCGGGTGTTCTCCCGCGAGGACGGCGACGAGCTCCCGCCCGGCGTGAACGAGCTGGTCCGGGTCTACGTCGCCCAGAAGCGGAAGATCACCGACGGTGACAAGCTCGCCGGCCGCCACGGCAACAAGGGCGTCATCGCCAAGATCATGCCGCAGGAGGACATGCCGTTCCTGGAGGACGGCACGCCCGTCGACGTCGTGCTCAACCCGCACGGTGTGCCGCGGCGTATGAACATCGGCCAGATCCTGGAGACCCACCTCGGGTGGGTCGCCAAGACCGGCTGGCAGGTCGACGCCGGCAAGGAAGAGTGGAAGGAGCGGCTGCGCACCATCGGCGCGGACGCTGCCAACCCGGGCCAGAACGTCGCCACTCCGGTGTTCGACGGTGCCCGCGAGGAAGAGATCACCGGCCTGCTGGACTCCACCCTCCCGAACCGGGACGGCGTCCAGCTGATCGGGGCATCCGGCAAGGCCAAGCTGTTCGACGGCCGCACCGGTGAGCAGTACCCGTACCCCGTCGCGGTCGGCTACATCTACATCCTCAAGCTCCTGCACCTCGTCGATGACAAGATCCACGCTCGCTCGACCGGCCCCTACTCGATGATCACGCAGCAGCCGCTGGGTGGTAAGGCGCAGTTCGGTGGCCAGCGGTTCGGCGAGATGGAGGTGTGGGCGCTGGAGGCGTACGGCGCCGCCTACGCCCTGCAGGAGCTGCTGACGATCAAGTCCGACGACGTCCACGGCCGGGTCAAGGTCTACGAGGCGATCGTCAAGGGTGAGAACATCCCGGAGCCCGGGATTCCCGAGTCCTTCAAGGTGCTCATCAAGGAAATGCAGTCGCTGTGCCTGAACGTCGAGGTGCTTTCCAGTGACGGCGTTCAGATCGAGATGCGCGACACCGACGAGGACGTGTTCCGGGCGGCGGAGGAGCTTGGGATCGACCTGTCGAGGCGTGAGCCGAGCAGCGTCGAAGAGGTCTAACGGTCTGGCCGGGCCGCCCGCTTACCTGGGCGGCCCGGCCGGCACCCGCTGACCCGACTGAGCGTCCCGACTGAGAAAGAGAGAGCAGGCGACAGTCTTGCTGGACGTCAACTTCTTCGACGAGCTGCGCATCGGCCTGGCCACCGCGGACGACATCCGCCAGTGGTCGCACGGCGAGGTCAAGAAGCCGGAGACCATCAACTACCGCACCCTCAAGCCGGAGAAGGACGGGCTCTTCTGCGAGAAGATCTTCGGTCCGACCCGGGACTGGGAGTGCTACTGCGGTAAGTACAAGCGGGTCCGGTTCAAGGGCATCATCTGCGAGCGCTGCGGCGTCGAGGTCACGCGCGCGAAGGTGCGCCGTGAGCGGATGGGGCACATCGAGCTGGCCGCCCCGGTCACCCACATCTGGTACTTCAAGGGTGTGCCGAGCCGGCTCGGCTACCTGCTGGACCTGGCGCCGAAGGACCTGGAAAAGGTCATCTACTTCGCCGCCTACATGATCACCAAGGTGGACGTCGACGCGCGCCACCGTGACCTGCCGACCCTCGAGGCCCGTATCGGCGTCGAGAAGCAGGGCATGGAGGACCGCAAGAACGCCGACGTCGAGGCTCGCCAGCGCAAGCTGGAGTCCGACCTGGCCCAGCTCGAGGCCGAGGGCGCCAAGGGTGACGCGCGCCGCAAGGTGCGGGAGTCGGCCGAGCGCGAGATGCGCCAGATCCGCGACCGCGCCCAGCGCAAGATCGACGAGCTGGACCGGGTCTTCGACCGCTTCAAGGGCATGAAGGTCCAGGACCTGGAGCCGGACGAGCTGCTCTACCGCGAGCTGCGCGACCGGTTCGGCCAGTACTTCGACGGCGGCATGGGCGCGGAGGCGCTGCAGCGCCGCCTCGCCGACTTCGACCTCGAGGCCGAGGCCGAGTCGCTGCGGGAGACGATCCGCACCGGCAAGGGCCAGAAGAAGGCTCGCGCGCTCAAGCGGCTCAAGGTCGTCTCGGCGTTCCTGAACACCCGCAACTCCCCAATGGGGATGGTGCTCGACTGCGTCCCGGTCATCCCGCCGGACCTGCGCCCGATGGTGCAGCTCGACGGTGGTCGGTTCGCGACGTCGGACCTGAACGACCTCTACCGCCGGGTCATCAACCGGAACAACCGGCTCAAGCGGCTTCTCGACCTCGGTGCGCCCGAGATCATCGTCAACAACGAGAAGCGGATGCTGCAGGAGGCCGTCGACGCGCTGTTCGACAACGGCCGCCGCGGCCGCCCCGTCACCGGGCCCGGCAACCGTCCGCTCAAGTCGCTGTCGGACATGCTCAAGGGCAAGCAGGGCCGGTTCCGCCAGAACCTGCTCGGCAAGCGCGTCGACTACTCCGGCCGTTCGGTCATCGTCGTCGGCCCGCAGCTGAAGCTGCACCAGTGCGGCCTGCCCAAGCAGATGGCGCTGGAGCTGTTCAAGCCGTTCGTGATGAAGCGGCTGGTCGACCTCAACCACGCGCAGAACATCAAGTCCGCGAAGCGGATGGTGGAGCGCGCGCGGCCGGTCGTGTGGGACGTGCTCGAGGAGGTCATCACCGAGCACCCGGTGCTGCTGAACCGGGCACCGACGCTGCACCGCCTCGGCATCCAGGCCTTCGAGCCGCAGCTGGTCGAGGGCAAGGCCATCCAGATCCACCCGCTGGTCTGCACCGCGTTCAACGCGGACTTCGACGGCGACCAGATGGCGGTGCACCTGCCGCTGTCCGCCGAGGCGCAGGCCGAGGCCCGGATCCTGATGCTGTCGAGCAACAACATCCTCTCGCCGGCGTCCGGTCGTCCGCTGGCCATGCCGAGCCTCGACATGGTCACCGGGGTGTTCCACCTGTCCCGGACCTCGACGGGCCTCGTCGGTGAGGGGCGGTTCTTCTCGAGCGTCGCCGAGGCGCAGATGGCCTACGACGCGCGCGAGATCGAGCTGCAGGCGCAGATCAAGGTCCGGCTGCGCGACCACACGCCGCCGACCGAGTGGGAGGCGCCGGCGGACTGGATCCCCGGCGACCCGTTCACGCTGGACACGACCTTCGGGCGCTGCCTGCTGAACGAGGCGCTGCCAGAGGGCTACCCGTTCATCAACGCGCTGCTGCACAAGCGGGACCAGGCCGCGATCGTCAACGACCTGGCCGAGCGGTACCCGAAGGCCCAGGTCGCGGCGACGCTGGACGCGCTCAAGAGCGCCGGTTTCTACTGGGCCACCCGGTCCGGCGTGACCGTCGCGATCGAGGACGTCATCGCGCCGCCGAACAAGACCGAGATCCTCAGCAAGTACGAGGACCTCGCCGAGAAGGTCCAGAAGCAGTTCGAGCGCGGTTTCCTCTCCGACGACGAGCGCCGCAGCGAGCTGGTCCAGATCTGGACCAACGCGACGAGCGAGGTCGCGAAGGCGATGGAGGACCACTTCCCGCCGACCAACCCGGTCGCGACGCTGGTCAACTCCGGCGCGGCCGGAAACATGATGCAGATCCGTCAGCTCGCCGGCATGCGTGGCCTGGTCTCCAACCCGAAGGGTGAGATCATCCCGCGGCCGATCAAGGCGAACTTCCGCGAGGGCCTGTCCGTGCTGGAGTACTTCATCTCCACGCACGGCGCCCGCAAGGGCCTCGCCGACACCGC
The DNA here is from genome assembly GCF_000235425.2 of Pseudofrankia saprophytica. Classification (NCBI taxonomy): domain Bacteria; kingdom Bacillati; phylum Actinomycetota; class Actinomycetes; order Frankiales; family Frankiaceae; genus Pseudofrankia; species Pseudofrankia saprophytica. The sequence goes on along the minus strand of NZ_KI912266.1, from coordinate 404,309 downwards.
GCTGCGGACCGCCGACTCCGGCTACCTGACCCGCCGGCTCGTCGACGTGAGCCAGGACGTCATCGTCCGTGACGACGACTGCGGCACCGAGCGCGGCGTGCTGACCCGGATCGCGACCAAGAGCGCCCAGACGGGCGAGCTGGTGCGTGACAGGTACGCGGAGACCTCGGCCTACGCGCGGACGCTGGCGGCGGACGCCGTCGACGTCGGCGGCGAGGTCATCGTGCCCGCGGGCGCCGACCTGGGCGACGTCGTCATCGGCCAGCTGCTCGAGGCCGGGATCGAGACGGTCCGGGTTCGCTCGGCGCTGACCTGCGAGTCGCGCCGCGGCGTGTGTGCCCAGTGCTACGGCCGGTCGCTCGCGACCGGCAAGCTCGTCGACGTCGGCGAGGCGGTCGGCATCGTCGCCGCCCAGTCGATCGGTGAGCCGGGCACCCAGCTGACCATGCGTACGTTCCACGCCGGCGGCGTCGCCGGCGACGACATCACGCAGGGTCTGCCGCGAGTGGTCGAGCTGTTCGAGGCCCGTAGCCCCAAGGGCAAGGCCCCGATCAGCGAGGTCGTCGGCCGGATCAAGATCGAGGAGACGGAGAAGACCTTCAAGGTCGTCGTCGTCCCCGACGACGGCTCCGAGGAGATCGCCTACCCGGTGCCGCGGCGTTCGCGCCTGCGGGTCGCCGAGGGCGAGCACATCGAGGTGGGCACCAAGCTCATCGACGGTGCCGTCGACCCGCACGAGGTGCTGCGCATCCTCGGCCCGCGCCAGGTGCAGATCCACCTGGTCGAGCAGGTGCAGGAGGTCTACCGGTCGCAGGGTGTGTCGATCCACGACAAGCACATCGAGATCATCGTTCGCCAGATGCTCAAGCGGGTGAACGTGCTCGAGTCGGGTGAGACGACGCTGCTGCCGGGCGAGCTGGTCGAGCGGGCGAGGTTCGAGGGCGAGAACCGGCGCGTCGTCGAGTCCGGCGGCCAGCCGGCGTCGGCCCGGCCGGTGCTCATGGGCATCACCAAGGCCTCGCTGGCCACCGAGTCGTGGCTGTCGGCGGCCTCCTTCCAGGAGACCACCCGGGTGCTCACCGACGCGGCGATCAACGCCCGGTCGGACTCGCTGGTCGGCCTGAAGGAGAACGTCATCATCGGCAAGCTCATCCCGGCCGGTACCGGCATTCCGCGGTACCGCAACATCCGGGTCGAGCCGACCGAGGAGGCGCGGGCCGCGATGTACACGGTCGGCGGCTTCGACGACGCCGGCACGGTCGAGTACGGCGCCTTCGGCACCGGCACCGGCCAGGCCGTCCCGCTCGATGAGTTCGACTTCGGCAGCCGCGACTACCGGTAGTCGGTAATAACCGGTAACCCCGGCCGCACGAACGACGGCGGGCGTCCCCTCGGGGGCGCCCGCCGTCGGCGTTCGGGACGCTCAGGTTGTGGAGGTCCGGAAGACAGGTCTGCCGATCTCGGTGCGCCAGGCTGTCTCGTCGTCCGTGTCGCGCGGGCCGACGAGGTAGACCTCGCGCACGGGACCGGCGACGCCGAGCGCCTGCTCGGTCACGTACCTGCCGAGAGCGCCGTAGGTCACGTCGATGTCATCGTGCGGCCCGCGGTGCACCGTCACGGCGAGCTCGGCGGCCGGTACGACGAACGGTGTCACCCGGCCGCTGGTCGGCGGTGTCCCGGCGACCGGCAGGTAGACGGCCGCGGAGCCCCGCTCGTCGGTGAACAGAGCGTCGTCGTACAGACCGCCGGGGGGCCCCGAAGAGGCGAGCCCCACGGCCGCCAGCGCCGTCGCGAGCTCGGCCATCGCGCCGTCGTACCACGGCAGGATCTCGTCGTGAGCCACCGTCGCCCGGATCGCGGCGGTCGTGATCGCGGCCGATGCCCGTAGCTGGACCTGGAGCGGTGGCGACGCGGGATCCAGGAGGCGACGCAGCGAGGTCACAGCGGCGCGGGTCGCGTCCAGCTGACGCTCTAGCCGCGCCAGGTGCCCGGCGATCAGGGCGCTTCTCGTCTCCGGGTCGGAGGTGGAGAGGATCTTCTTGATCTCCTGGACGGGCATGTCGAGTTCGCGGAAACGATGGATCACCTGGGCGGTGGGCACCTGCTCGGTCGAGTAATAGCGGTAGCCGGTCGACTCGTCGACCTCATCCGGTTCCAGGAGCCCTGCCTCGTGATAGCGGCGGAGCATCTTCACGCTCAGGTGTGTGATCCGCGAGAAGTCGCCGATGGTCAGGGCAGTGCGCATGGCCGCACTCTGCGCCCTCCCCCCGGGGGGAGGGGCAACTCGGACGGGTCGCGGAACGCGCTTTGACTCTCCCTGCGGGGGAGGCCCGACGGTAGCCCATGTCCCCGCAGGACAGGCGCCGCACCGGGGCGCCGCTGCCGGCGCCACCGAGGAGGTCCTGATGACCACGTCTACCCATACGGCGCCCCCCGCGCCGTTCGCGCTCCTCCTCAACGAGACCGGGCCGCGATGACGGTCCAGGCCGCGATGACGGTCATCGGCGACTCGCTCGCGGGGCGGCGGGCGCTGGTGACCGGTGGGAGCCGGGGCGCCGGTGGGGCGATCGTGGCGCGCCTCGCCGCGGCCGGGGCGACCGTGCTCACCACCGCGCGGGCGATCCCCGACGGGCACCCGGATCCGAGCCTTTTCGTGGCCGCCGATCTCAGCACGCCTGAGGGTGTGCGCGCGGTGGTCAACCGGGTAGGCGAGCGACTGGGGGCCGTAGACATTCTGGTCAACTCCCTTGGTGGCTCGCACGCGAGTCCCGGTGGCTTCGCGGCGCTCAGCGACGACGACTGGCGAGAGGAACTGGATCTCAACCTTCTCGCGGCCGTGCGTCTCGACCGGGCGCTACTGCCCGCGATGATCAATGCTGGCCGCGGCGCCGTCGTGCATGTGTCGTCCATCCAGCGACGGATGCCGTTGTACGACGCCACCCTTGGTTACGCCGCAGCGAAGGCGGCGCTCACCACGTACAGCAAGGGACTGGCGAACGAGGTCGGGCCACGGGGTGTGCGGGTGAACGTCGTGGCGCCTGGGTTCATCCAGACCGACAGCGCCGAGGCGCTCGTCGGCCGCCTCGCGCGCGTCGCGGGTATCGACCGTGACGCCGCGCTCGGACGGCTCATGGACTCTCTGGGCGGCATTCCGATCGGCCGCCCGGCCCGGCCCGAGGAGGTGGCTGAACTGGTGGCGTTCGTGGTCTCCGACCGGGCCCAGTCGATCAACGGTGCCGAGTACGTCATCGACGGTGGCACCGTCCCAACCGTCTGACCGGACCTCAAGAGATCATGCTAACTAACTGCTAGTTAGCATGATGGGTGGCTTGCGCTACCTCTCGGAGGCGGATGATCGATTCCGGGCCGGGCGTTCGCCCTGGTAGGGCCAGGTGTACCGCCGCGCCCTGCTGGAGGTAGGACTGAAGGAGGATGGGGGTAGGATTAGATCGTGATCCGAGAACCTCAGCCTCAGCCCGCGAAGCGGAAGGTCTCGCTGACGCTCGACGCGGACCTCGTCGCGGAGGTGGAGTCCGGCGGCGAGAGCCTGTCGGCGGAGGTCAACCTGGTGCTCCGGGACGAGCTGGCCCGCCGCCGTCGGCGGCGGGCCTTGCGGACTCTGCTGGAGCGTCTCGACGAGCAGGATGGCCCGCTCGACACCGCCGAGGACGAGGAGGAGATCGCGCGGTATATGCGGCTGTTGGGCGGTCCGGCCGACGATGCCGACCAGCCGGCTGCGCGGCGCGGTCCCGTTCGGTGAACGTCGTACTCGACGCGGAGGCGATCAACGCGCTCATTCAGGAGCGGCATCCGGCACGGCTCGCCGTCCGACGCGCGATGACGGCGGCCGAGCGACTCGGCCGTGACGTCGTCGTTCCTACCGTGACACTCGCCGAGCTCTATCGAGGCGCCGGCCGCAACCGTGCTCTGGATGCGATGCTGGCGCGTGAGTCAGCCGCTCTGCTGCTGCGCGATACCGACCGGGGGCTCGCCCGCCTCGTTGGGGCGATCCTCGCGGAAGCGCGCGTCGGTTCTGAATACCTTGCGGACGCCCATGCTGTCGCAGCGGCGGTCGAGGTTGGCGGTGGGGTAGTGCTGACGGGCGATCCCGACGATCTGTCCCGCCTGGCAGCGCCCTATCGGACCGTGGTCATCGAGAAGCTGGACAGCAAATAGCATCGGGCGCCGACGCCAGGGAGAAGCACGGGTCGGCGTACCGAGGCAGGTGAAATTGGGCCGCGACCACGCTTTCCGGCCCAATTTCGCCTGCCTCGATGGAGATCAGGTACCCGAAACCGGCAACGCGCTGGCGACGATCTCGCGCTCGCCGTCGATGGCGATCCGCCAGACGGCGTCGGCCAGGTCGTCGGGGTCGAGGGTCGGATATGCCCCGTCCGGGGCGGCCGCCGTGGCCAGTCGGTGGATGTCGCCACGCTCGATGAGGCCGCCAACGACAAGGGCGCCGGCCTGGATACCGCGTGGGGCCACCGCCTCGGCGACCGTCAGGGCGTACGTCCGCAGCGCCGCCGACGCGGGAGCGAGCGGGCCGAGGAACGGCAGGGGTACCACGGCGCTCAGGCCCGTCACGTACACCAGCGCGCCGGTTCCACGCTTGGTCATGGCTGGCAGCAGGTAGTTCGTGGCCTCGACAGCGGGGCTCACGGCCGCCGCGACCGCCTCGAGGACATCCCCAGGTCCGGTCTGGAGAATGTCGACAGGATAGGCCGCCGGGTTGTCGGCGCCGGGGCCGCAATAGAGGACGTCGATCGGGCCGAGCGCGGACTCCACCACGTCGAGAGCATGGTGCAACTGGCCGGGGTCGCGGGCATCCGCGGCTGTCGCGAACGCGTGCACGCCCGCGCGTCCGAGGTCGGTCAGATAGCCGTCGTGGCGGTCGGCGCCGCGTGAGACCAGGCCGACCGCGTATCCCGCCCCGCCGAACCGGCGGGCCACGGACATCCCCAGGCCCGGTCCCGCGCCCAGTACCAGCAGTGTGCCCGTCGAACCCATGTTGCCTCCCACGTAGCTTCGTCGGAAGCCAACCCTGACCGCCGCGCGCAGGATCTGGAAGAAGGCACTTTCATGTCAGCTGGGAACACGGATGTGACCGCCGCTCGGCTCGCCACGGCGCTCACGGTGAAACTTCCGGAGCAGGTCGAGTCGGCGGAGTACGAGGCCTGCCCAGTGACGAAGATGGTCCGCCTGCTTGGGGACAAATGGATTCTTCTTGTCCTCATGCTGCTGGCAGAGCGGCCGCATCGGTTCAACGAGCTTCGGCGGCGGATCAGCGGGATCAGCCAGCGGATGCTTACTCGCACACTGCAGACGTTGACGGCCGACGGGCTGGTCGCCCGTACGGTCCATCCGACGGTTCCGCCGGCCGTCGACTACTCCCTCACCGACCAGGGGCGGAGCCTGCTGGTGCCACTCACCGATCTCGCCGATTGGGTGGTGCGACGCCAAGCCGCGTGACGGCGACGTGGAGGGGCGCCAAGTGCTCCCAGGCTCGATGGACCTAGCTACGGAAGGGAAGGCCCGTAGGCGACGTCGTAGAGCTCGCGGTAGGCCTCGACGAGAGCCGGGAGCGAGTAGTGGGCGTTGAGGCCACTCGGGTTGGGGAGGAGCCAGACTCCCGTCGAGCCGAGGTGATCTGGCTGGCGGCCGACGGGGGCCTTCTTCTGGCCGAACGCGACGCGGTAGGCGCCGAGGCCCAGGAAGGCCAGCCAACCGGGCTGGTAGCGCTCGACGGTGGTCGTGAGCCGGCCGACGCCGGCGCGGATCTCGTCGTCGTGGATCTCGTCCGCGCGGGCGGTGGCGCGGTTGACGATGTTGGTGATGCCGATGCCGTGGGCGAGCAGCTCGCCCGTCTCGGACGGGTGCAGCTGGCGTTCGGTGAAGCCCGCCTGGTGCAGCGTCGCCCACAGCCGGTTCGCGGTGCCGCCGAAGTGGAAGCCGGTCGCGCCCGCGGCGAGCGACGGGTTGATCCCGCAGATGAGGACCTTCAGGCCAGGGGCGACCAGATCGGGGACGGCCCGTCCGTAGGCGGCGTCGAGCTCGGCCCGGGTCGGCCTGCGGCGCGGGTCGGCGGGTGCGTTCGCGCTGGTCCCGGTACTGGCACTGATGTCCGGTGCTACCTGGGTCGCGGGATTTGTGCTCACCATGCGCGCTCCCATCGTCATCGTTGGGCGAAGGCTCGGTGACCGCCGGTGGGTTCTTAACACCAACCTTGTCATTTCACTCCCACTCGGCCTGCCAGAGCTGCACAATGACTCCCGCAGGACCGACATCGGCAACCCACCGCGAGCTGGCGGGCGCCGTAGCGGCGGAACCGGGCGGCTGGCCCCATAGCCAGCACACGACACGTCAACGGCGACGAACTGACCGGCTGTGCGAGTCGGGGGACATCCCGGACTCGGCAGGTCATCTTGGAGGCGGCGGGCGAGGCGGCCCCAGCTCCGATGGCGCTCGGCGGGCGGCTCTGAGAAGAGCCGTGGGCGCGGATGACACCCGGTTCGACACTTGACGTGGGCGTGGAGTAATGTTGCGTCCTGTGGCCAGAGTCCATGCGGCTCTGGCGTGTGTCCTGCGCCCCGTTGTGGCGCTGTGGCGCCAGACTGACGACCGAGCGTCGCTGCCTGGGGATCTCTTCCCGGGTAGGTGACGCGGGCCGCGGAGCGCGGGTGACCTACGGGTATCCCCGGGCCAACCGCGACCAGGAACGGTCGGCGGGCTGGTTGCCGTCGGCGACTATCGGGCCTGCTTCACCTCAAGGGACGCCGGCCAATGCCGGCGGGACCGCGGTGACGAGCGGGTAGGCGCGCTCCTCTCAGGACGATCGGCCCTCGGTCGATACGTGCTGGCAGGCGCGACACGCCCGACCTCGTGGGTCGGCCAGCCACCTGGAATCCCAGGTGGTGGGCTGTCTTCGGGTGTCCGGCACGCCAGGCGAGAAGAACAGCACCGCGACGGAAGAGGAACGGGAGCGCAGTTGCCCACGATCCAGCAGCTGGTCCGCAAGGGCCGGCAGGACAAGGTCGAGAAGACCAAGACCCCTGCCCTCAAGGGGAGCCCGCAGCGTCGTGGCGTGTGCACCCGGGTCTACACGACCACCCCGAAGAAGCCGAACTCGGCGCTGCGCAAGGTCGCCCGTGTCCGGCTGTCTAGCGGGATCGAGGTCACCGCGTACATCCCGGGTGTCGGCCACAACCTCCAGGAACACTCGATGGTCCTGGTCCGTGGCGGCCGAGTGAAGGACCTCCCGGGCGTTCGTTACAAGATCGTTCGTGGCGCGCTGGACACCCAGGGTGTCCGCAACCGCAAGCAGGCTCGCAGCCGCTACGGCGCGAAGAAGGAGAAGGGCTGATGCCGCGCAAAGGGCCCGCTCCCAAGCACGCTGTCGTCGTCGACCCGGTATACGGGTCGCCGCTGGTGACCTCTCTGGTCAACAAGGTGCTGATGAGCGGCAAGAAGTCGATCGCCGAGCGGATCGTCTACGGCGCGCTCGAGGGCGCCCGTGAGAAGACCGGCAACGACCCGGTCGTGACGCTCAAGCGCGCGCTGGACAACGTCAAGCCGACGCTGGAGGTGCGCAGCCGCCGGGTCGGTGGCGCCACCTACCAGGTGCCGATCGAGGTTCGCGCCGGCCGTAGCACCACGCTGGCGCTTCGCTGGCTGGTCGCCTACTCGCGCGGCCGCCGTGAGAAGACGATGACCGAGCGGCTCATGAACGAGCTGATCGACGCGAGCAACGGTCTCGGCGCGAGCGTGAAGCGCCGGGAGGACACCCACAAGATGGCGGAGTCCAACAAGGCCTTCGCCCACTACCGCTGGTGACCTGTCATGGCTGACGTACGTGCCACCCTGGCCACGACCCGCAACATCGGGATCATGGCCCACATCGACGCGGGCAAGACCACCACCACCGAGCGCATCCTTTACTACACCGGTGTGAACTACAAGATCGGTGAAGTGCACGACGGCGGCGCCACGATGGACTGGATGGAGCAGGAGCAGGAGCGGGGGATCACCATCACCTCCGCCGCCACCACCTGCATCTGGCGCGACCACACCATCAACATCATCGACACCCCCGGCCACGTCGACTTCACCGTCGAGGTGGAGCGGTCGCTGCGGGTGCTCGACGGTGCGGTGGCGGTCTTCGACGCGGTTGCCGGCGTGGAGCCGCAGAGCGAGACGGTGTGGCGCCAGGCTGACCGGTACAACGTGCCGCGGATCGCGTTCGTCAACAAGATGGACCGCGTCGGCGCGGAGTTCCACCGCTGCGTGGAGATGATGATCGACCGGCTCGACGCGACGCCGGCCGTCATCCAGCTCCCGTGGGGCGTCGAGTCCGACTTCAAGGGCGTCATCGACCTGGTCCGGATGAAGGGCCTGATCTGGCACTCCGAGGACAAGGGCGCCTCCTACGACGTCGTCGACATCCCGCGCGACCACGAGGAAGCCGCGCAGGAATGGCGCGACAAGCTCCTCGAGACCGTCGCCGAGAATGACGACGACCTCATGGAGAAGTACCTCGAGGGCACGGAGCCCACCGTCGAGGAACTGCTCGCGGCGATCCGGCGGGCCACCCTCACCGGTGCGATCAACCCGGTCATGTGCGGCACGGCGTTCAAGAACAAGGGCGTGCAGCCCATGCTCGACGCCGTCGTCGACTTCCTGCCCAGCCCGACCGACGTCGGCAAGACCGTCGGTCACAAGCCGGGCAACGAAGAGGTCGAGGTCGTCCGCGAGGCCAGCGAGGACGAGCCGTTCTCCGCGCTCGCCTTCAAGATCATGTCTGACCCGTACGTCGGCAAGCTGACCTACATCCGGGTGTACTCCGGCAAGCTCTCGTCCGGTTCCGCGGTGCTCAACTCCACCAAGGACCGCAAGGAGCGGATCGGCCGCATCCTGCAGATGCACGCCAACCACCGGGAGGACCGGGACGGCGTCGGCGCAGGTCAGATCGTCGCGGTCGTCGGGCTGAAGAACACCACCACCGGTGACACCCTCTGCGACCCGAACGCGCCGGTCGTGCTGGAGTCGATGACATTCCCGGCTCCGGTCATCCACGTCGCGATCGAGCCGAAGACGAAGGCCGACCAGCAGAAGCTGGGCACCGCGATCCAGCGGCTCGCCGAGGAGGACCCGACCTTCCAGGTCCGCACCGACGAGGAGACCGGTCAGACGGTCATCTCGGGCATGGGCGAGCTGCACCTCGAGGTGCTGGTCGACCGGATGAAGCGCGAGTACAGCGTCGACGCCAACGTCGGCCGCCCGCAGGTCGCGTACCGGGAGACCATCCGCCGGAAGGTCGAGAAGGTCGACTACACCCACAAGAAGCAGACCGGTGGTTCCGGCCAGTACGCGCGGGTGATCATCAGCCTGGAGCCTTCCGGCGGTGACGGCGGTGGCTACGAGTTCCAGAACAAGGTCACCGGCGGCCGCATCCCGAAGGAGTACATCCCGAGCGTCGACGCGGGCTGCCAGGAGGCCATGGAGTTCGGCGTGCTCGCCGGCTACCCGCTGGTCGACGTGAAGGTCACCCTGCTGGACGGCCAGTACCACGAGGTCGACTCCTCCGAGCTCGCCTTCAAGATCGCCGGTTCGATGGCGTTCAAGGACGCGGCACGGAAGGCCGACCCGGTGCTGCTCGAGCCGATGATGTCCGTCGAGGTCACCTCCCCCGAGGACTACATGGGTGAGGTCATCGGCGACCTGAACTCGCGGCGCGGGCAGATCCAGGCGATGGACGAGCGCGGCGGCTCCCGGATCATCCGGGCGCTGGTGCCACTGTCGGAGATGTTCGGCTACGTCGGCGACCTGCGGTCGAAGACCTCGGGCCGGGCGAACTACTCCATGCAGTTCGACTCCTACGCCGAAGTCCCCAACAACGTAGCTAAGGACATCATCGCGAAGGCCCGCGGGGAGTAATACCCGCCCGGGGCCCAGCGGTCCCCGGATCTCCGCGCCAGCGGAGGCCCGGGGGCACGGTCCCCCCGGACCCCGAACAAGACGATCTACAGCAAGACACCACCCGTCCTTGGAGGGACACCCGTGGCGAAGCAGAAGTTCGAGCGGACCAAACCGCACGTCAACATTGGCACCATCGGTCACATCGACCATGGCAAGACCACGCTGACGGCGGCGATCACCAAGGTCCTGCACGACGCCCACCCGGACCTGAACCCGTTCACCCCGTTCGACCAGATCGACAAGGCGCCCGAGGAGAAGGCCCGCGGTATCACCATCTCCATCGCGCACGTCGAGTACCAGACGGACGCCCGGCACTACGCGCACGTGGACTGCCCGGGTCACGCCGACTACATCAAGAACATGATCACCGGTGCCGCCCAGATGGACGGGGCGATCCTGGTCGTGTCGGCGACCGACGGCCCGATGCCCCAGACGAAGGAGCACGTGCTGCTCGCTCGTCAGGTCGGCGTGCCGTACATCGTCGTCGCCCTGAACAAGGCCGACATGGTCGACGACGAGGAGATCCTGGAGCTCGTCGAGCTCGAGGTCCGCGAGCTGCTCAGCCAGTACGAGTTCCCGGGTGACGACGTTCCCGTCATCCGCGTCTCCGCCCTGAAGGCCCTCGAGGGCGACAAGGAGTGGGGCGCGAAGCTCCTCGAGCTGATGGCCGCGGTCGACGAGTCGATCCCCGAGCCGGTCCGCGACATCGAGAAGCCGTTCCTCATGCCGATCGAGGACGTCTTCACGATCACCGGTCGTGGCACCGTCGTCACCGGTCGAGTCGAGCGCGGCATCGTCAAGGTGTCGGAGACCGTCGAGATCGTCGGCATCAAGAACGAGACCCAGACCACCACGGTCACGGGTGTCGAGATGTTCCGCAAGCTGCTCGACCAGGGCCAGGCCGGTGACAACGTCGGTCTGCTCCTGCGCGGCATCAAGCGTGAGGACGTCGAGCGCGGCCAGGTCGTCGTGAAGCCGAAGAGCATCACGCCGCACACCGTGTTCGAGGCCCGGGTCTACATCCTGAACAAGGATGAGGGCGGCCGCCACACGCCGTTCTTCAACAACTACCGGCCGCAGTTCTACTTCCGGACGACCGACGTGACCGGCGTCGTGACCCTCCCCGAGGGCACCGAGATGGTCATGCCGGGCGACAACACCGAGATGGTGGTCGAGCTGATCCAGCCGATCGCCATGGAGGAGGGCCTGCGGTTCGCCATCCGTGAGGGTGGCCGCACCGTCGGCGCCGGCCAGGTCCTGAAGGTCGTCAAGTAGTTCCAAGGGGGGCGGCGTGGGCCGGGCGTCATTGGCGCCAGGCCCCGCCGCCCGCCGCTGGCTATCAGCACGACCGCCAGTCGGGGGGTTTCGGCCCCGCGGCTGGTATGCGGCCCTGAACCCGGAGCGCCCGGGGGATGGGCAGAGAAGAAGCGGTAACGCCCGGCGACTGGTGAAAGCCCAGATAGCCCGGTCGCGGTACCCCGGGTGACGAGACAGACAGGACAGGCGAAGCCCACCATGGCGGCACAGAAGATCCGCATCCGGCTCAAGGCCTATGACCACGAGGTCATCGACAGCTCGGCGCGCAAGATCGTCGAGACCGTGACCCGGACCGGGGCGCAGGTCGCGGGTCCGGTGCCGCTGCCGACGGAGAAGAACATTTACTGCGTCATCCGGTCGCCGCACAAGTACAAGGACAGCCGCGAGCACTTTGAGATGCGGACGCACAAGCGGCTTATCGACATCCTTGACCCGACGCCGAAGACGGTCGACTCGCTGATGCGCCTCGACCTCCCCGCCGGTGTCGACATCGAGATCAAGCTGTAAGGGGCCGGGCGCAGCCATGCTCAACCGAAACTACCGAGGGATCCTGGGCACCAAGCTCGGGATGACCCAGGTCTGGGACGCGCAGAATCGCGTCGTACCGATCACCGTGATCGAGGCTGGTCCGAACGTGGTCACCCAGGTGAAGACCCCGGACACCGACGGCTACTCGGCTGTCCAGCTCGGCTACGGCGAGATCGACCCCCGCAAGGTCAACAAGCCGGCCCGGGGACACTTCGGCGTCGCCGGCGTGACTCCGCGCCGCCACCTGGCCGAGCTGCGGACCGCCGACGCGGGCAACTACACCGCCGGCCTTGAGCTCGACAGCTCCGTCTTCGAGGCTGGCCAGGTCGTCGACGTCACCGGCACGTCCAAGGGCAAGGGCTTCGCAGGTGTCATGAAGCGGCACGGCTTCAAGGGCCTGGGCGCCGGTCACGGCGTCGAGCGCAAGCACCGCTCGCCGGGTTCGGTCGGTGGCTGCGCCACCCCGGGCCGGGTCTTCAAGGGCCTGCGGATGGCCGGTCGGATGGGCAACGTGCGGGTGACCGTCGCCGGCCTGACCGTGCACGCGGTCGACGCCGAGCGGGGCCTGCTGCTGATCAAGGGCGCCGTCCCCGGTGTGGATGGCGGGCTGGTCTTCGTGCGCAGCGCGGCGAAGCGGCCGGCTCCGGCCGACTTCCAGCCGGCGGACGCTCAGAAGGCTGAGGTGTCGGCATGACCACGACGTTCCGCAAGGCCGACGCCGGCGAGACGCGCACCGTGACGGTGCACGCGCTGGCCGGCGGCGAGGCCGGTACCGCCGAGCTTCCCGGCGAGATCTTCGACGTGCAGGTGAACGTCCCGCTGATCCACCAGGTCGTGGTGGCCCAGCAGGCCGCGGCCCGTCAGGGCACCCACGACACGAAGACCCGTGGCGAGGTTCGCGGCGGTGGCAAGAAGCCGTACCGGCAGAAGGGCACCGGTCGCGCCCGGCAGGGCTCGACGCGCGCGCCGCAGTTCGCCGGCGGTGGCACCGTGCACGGCCCGACGCCGCGCAACTACGAGCAGCGGACCCCGAAGAAGATGAAGGCCGCCGCGCTGCGCGGCGCCCTGTCGGACCGGGCCCGCGCCAACCGGGTGCATGTCGTCTCCTCGCTGGCCGAGGGCGAGACCCCGTCGACCAAGGCGGCGATCACCGCGCTGAGCACGCTCGCCAGCAGCCGGCACGTGCTCGTCGTGGCCGAGCGCATCGACGAGCTGACCTGGAAGAGCCTGCGCAACGTCCCGGCGGTGCACCTGCTCGACCCGGGCCAGCTCAACACCTATGACGTGCTGATCAGTGACGACGTCGTGTTCACCGAGGCCGCGCTCGCCGCGTTCGTCGGCCGCGGCAAGACGGCGGACGGCGCCGAGGAGGCGGACCAGTGATCCCCGACCCGCGCGACATCATCCTCAAGCCGGTCGTCTCGGAGAAGAGCTACGGCCTGCTGGACGAGAACGTGTACACGTTCATCGTCCGCCCAGACGCGAACAAGACCCAGATCAAGATCGCGGTCCAGCAGATCTTCAACGTCCGGGTGCTGAGCGTCAACACCATCAACCGGCCTGGCAAGCGCAAGCGGACCAAGTACGGCTGGGGCCAGCGCAAGGCCACCAAGCGGGCCATGGTCAGCCTGGCCCCCGGGGACTCCATCGAGATCTTCGGTGGCCCGGGCGCGTAACGGAGAGCTGGATTAGTCATGGGAATTCGTCGTTACAAGCCCACCACCCCGGGCCGCCGCGGTTCGAGTGTCTCCGACTTCGTCGAGATCACTCGTGACCATCCGGAGAAGTCGCTGGTCCGCCCCCTGCACTCCAAGGGCGGCCGCAACGCGCACGGCCGGATCACCACTCGTCACCAGGGTGGCGGCCACAAGCGCGCCTACCGGTTGATCGACTTCCGCCGGGACAAGGACGGCGTGCCGGCCAAGGTCGCGCACATCGAGTACGACCCGAACCGCACCGCCCGGATCGCGCTGCTGCACTACGCGGACGGCGAGAAGCGCTACATCGTCGCCCCGGTGAAGCTCAAGCAGGGCGACGTGGTCAGCTCGGGTGTCGGCGCGGACATCAAGCCGGGCAACGCCCTGCCGCTGCGCAACATCCCGACGGGTACCGTCATCCACAACGTCGAGCTGCGGCCCGGCGGCGGGGCGAAGATCGCCCGCAGCGCCGGCGCGAGCGTGCAGCTGGTCGCCAAGGACGGGCCGTACGCCCAGCTGCGGATGCCCTCCGGGGAGATGCGCAGGGTGGACGTCCGCTGCCGCGCGACCGTCGGCGAGGTCGGCAACGCGGAGCAGAGCAACATCAACTGGGGCAAGGCCGGCCGCATGCGCTGGAAGGGCCGCCGTCCCACCGTCCGTGGTGTGGCCATGAACCCGGTCGACCACCCGCACGGCGGTGGTGAGGGCAAGACCTCCGGTGGCCGTCATCCGGTCAACCCGAAGGGCAAGCCGGAGGGCCGCACGCGGGCCACCCGCAAGGCCAGCGACAAGCTGATCGTCAGCAGCCGCAAGAAGGCGAAGCGCCGATGAGCACGGTGACCGCGGCCCAGGCCGCATCCAGCCACCGCGCCGGCGTTCCCGCCGGGAATCACCGCTGAGCAGGGAGGAGGAGACACAATGCCACGCAGCCTGAAGAAGGGCCCGTTCGTCGACGACCACCTGCTCAAGAAGGTGGACGTGCAGAACGAGAAGGGCACCAAGCACGTCATCAAGACGTGGTCACGCCGCTCGACCATCATTCCGGACATGCTGGGCCACACCATCGCGGTGCACGACGGCCGCAAGCACGTGCCGGTGTTCGTCACGGAGGGCATGGTCGGTCACAAGCTCGGAGAGTTCGCCCCGACGCGGACCTTCCGCGGCCACGTGAAGGAAGACCGGAGGTCGCGCCGTGGCTGACGACCTCGTCGACGGCCTCACCCGCGCCGGCCTGCCCGGCGCCAAGGCCACGGCCCGCTACGTGCGGATCTCGCCGACCAAGGCCCGCCGGGTCGTCGACCTGGTCCGCGGCCGGTCCGCGCAGGAGGCGCTCGACATCCTCACCTTCGCGCCGCAGTCCGCCAGCACCGACGTCTACAAGGTCGTGCGCAGCGCCATCGCGAACGCGGAGAACAACCACGGCCTCGACCCGAGCACGCTGTTCGTCGGCGAGGCGTACGTGGACGAAGGCCCGACGCTCAAGCGGATCCGCCCTCGGGCGCAGGGCCGCGCCTACCGCATCCGCAAGCGGACCAGCCACATCACGATCGTGGTTGAAAGCGTTGCGCCCGCGGAGGATGCCACGAACAGGAGGGCCCGGTAGTGGGGCAGAAGGTCAACCCGCACGGGTTCCGGCTCGGCATCACGTCGGAGTTCACGTCGCGCTGGTACGCCGACAAGCAGTACAAGGCGTACGTCGGTGAGGACGTCAAGATCCGCAAGATGATGTCCAAGGGCATGGAGCGGGCCGGCATCAGCCGGGTCGACATCGAGCGGACCCAGGGACGCCTGCGCGTCGACATCCACACCGCCCGGCCGGGCATCGTCATCGGCCGCCGCGGCGCGGAGGCCGACCGTATCCGCGGCGACCTGGAGAAGCTGACCGGCAAGCAGGTCCAGCTCAACATCCTCGAGGTCAAGAACCCCGAGGTGGACGCGCAGCTCGTCGCGCAGGGCGTGGCCGAGCAGCTGTCCAGCCGGGTCAGCTTCCGCCGGGCGATGCGCAAGGCGATGCAGACCGCGATGAAGGGCGGCGCGAAGGGCATCCGGGTGCAGTGCTCCGGACGCCTGGGCGGCGCCGAGATGAGCCGGTCGGAGTTCTACCGCGAGGGTCGCGTGCCGCTGCACACCCTGCGGGCCGACATCGACTACGGCTTCTACGAGGCACGCACGACCTTCGGCCGTATCGGCGTGAAGGTCTGGATCTACAAGGGCGACGTGGTGCAGAGCCGCGCCGAGCGCGAGGCCCAGGAGGCGCTGACGCGCCAGCACCGGCGTGAGCGTCCGACGCGTCGCGGTCCGCGGTCCGGCTCGTCCGGCACGACGGCGGGCGGCACCGAGGCAGGTCGCGCGGCCGCCGAGCGGCAGCGCGGCGAGCGCCGGGGCCGGGGCGGCAGTGGCGGTGGCGGTGGCGGTGGCGGCGAGCAGGCCGCGACCGAGACGCCGACTACGCCCGAGACGACCCCCGCCGGGCCTGAGGCTACGGCCGCGCCGGAGCCGACGCCCGCCGTGGCGCCGGAGCCGACCGCCGCCGCGGTCACCCCGGACGCGTCGCCGGCACCGGCCGCTGAGTCGGCCGCGCCGGAGAAGGCGGAGGAGTAGGACAATGCTGATTCCCCGTAAGGTCGCGCACCGCAAGCAGCACCACCCGAGGCGGACCGGTGCGGCCAAGGGCGGGACCTCGATCGCGTTCGGCGAGTACGCGATCCAGGCGCTGGAGCCGGCGTACGTGACCAACCGGCAGATCGAGTCGGCTCGTATCGCTATGACCCGGCACATCCGCCGTGGCGGCAAGGTCTGGATCAACATCTACCCGGACCGCCCGCTGACCAAGAAGCCGGCCGAGACCCGGATGGGTTCCGGCAAGGGTTCGCCCGAGTGGTGGATCGCCAACGTCAAGCCCGGCCGGATCATGTTCGAGCTGTCCGGTGTCGCCGAGCCGGTGGCCCGCGAGGCCATGCGCCGCGCGATCCACAAGCTCCCGATGAAGTGCCGGTTCGTGACCCGTGAAGGTGGTGCGTGATGGCTACCGCCACCAGCGCGGACGATCTGCGCGCGCTGTCCGGCGATGACCTCGTGGACAAGCTCCGCGAGGCCAAGGAGGAGCTGTTCAACCTCCGGTTCCAGAACGCGACCGGCCAGCTCTCCAACAACCGGCGGCTGCGGGCCGTCCGGCGTGACATCGCCAAGATCTACACGGTGATGCGTGAGCGCGAGCTCGGCCTGACCGTCGACCCGAGCCTTGCCGACGAGACAGCGGAGTGAGCGCAGTGGCAGACGAGAGCACCAACGAGCCCGGCGGCGCGGACAGCGCCTCCAGGGGCTTCCGCAAGGTCCGTGAGGGCCTCGTGGTCAGCGACAAGATGCAGAAGACGGTCGTCGTGGCGGTGGAGGACAGGGTGCAGCACCCGCTCTACGGCAAGACGATCCGCCGGACGAAGAAGGTCAAGGCACACGACGAGGAAAGCGCGTGTGGCGTCGGCGACCGGGTGCTCCTGATGGAGACTCGGCCGCTGTCGGCCACCAAGCGCTGGCGCGTCGTCCGCGTGCTGGAGAAGGCCAAGTAGTAACAGGCGGTGCCGGAGGCTCCGTCGCGATCGGCGGCGGAGCGTCCGGCAGGATGGCGAAGCCTCCCGGTCGCGGCGGGCTTCAACGGTGATAAGGAAATTCGCCGCAAGCGGGTCAGGAGCTTGAAGTGATTCAGCAGGAGACGCGCCTGAGGGTCGCCGACAACACGGGCGCGCGGGAGATCCTGTGCATCCGGGTGCTCGGCGGTTCGGGTCGTCGGTACGCGGGGATCGGCGACATCATCGTCGGCACGGTGAAGGACGCCTTGCCCGGCGCCGGCGTGAAGCGCGGCGACGTGGTGAAGGCGGTCGTGGTGCGCACCGCCAAGGAGCGCAGGCGGCCGGACGGCTCCTACATCCGGTTCGACGAGAACGCCGCCGTGCTCATCCGGGACGGTGGGGACCCGCGAGGCACCCGCATCTTCGGGCCGGTCGGCCGCGAGCTGCGGGACAAGAAGTTCATGAAGATCATTTCGTTGGCACCGGAGGTGCTGTAGACCGTGGCCGGTTTGAAGATCAAGAAGGGCGACACGGTCCAGGTCATCTCCGGCAAGGACCGCGGCCTGAAGGGGAAGGTCATTCGGGCCATCCCCGCGGAGAACAAGGTGGTCGTGGAGGGCGCGAACCGGGTCACCCGGCACACCCGCGTCCAGACCACGACCCGTGGCTCGCAGTCGGGTGGCATCGTCACCCAGGAGGCTCCGATCCACGTCAGCAACGTGGCGATCGTGGACCCGACCGACGGCAAGCCGACCCGCGTCGGATACAAGATCAACGATGACGGTACCAAGGTGCGCATTTCGCGGCGCACGGGTGCCGAGCTGTAGGGGCGACTAATGACTGTGACTACTGAGGCGCCCGCGCTGCCGCGGCTCAAGCAGCGCTACCGCGAGGAGATCTCGCCGGCGCTGCGTGAGCAGTTCGGCTACGCGAACGTCATGCAGACCCCTGGCGTCGTGAAGGTTGTCGTCAACATGGGCGTCGGCGACGCGGCTCGCGACGCCAAGCTCATCGACGGCGCGCTGCGCGACCTGGCCGCCATCACCGGGCAGAAGCCGGCGGTGCGCCGGGCTACGAAGTCCATCGCCCAGTTCAAGCTGCGCGAGGGCATGCCGATCGGCGCGAAGGTGACGCTGCGCGGCGACCGGATGTGGGAGTTCCTCGACCGGCTCGTGACGATCGCGCTGCCCCGCATCCGCGACTTCCGCGGCCTGTCGCCCAAGCAGTTCGACGGGCGCGGCAACTACACGTTCGGTGTGACCGAGCAGTCGATCTTCCACGAGATCGACATCGACAGGATCGACCGGGTGCGCGGTATGGACATCACGGTCGTCACCACCGCCACCACTGACGACGAGGGCCGGGCGCTCCTGCGCGCGCTGGGCTTCCCGTTCAGGGAGAACTAGAAGCATGGCGAAGAAGGCGCTAGTCGAGAAGGCCGCTCGCAAGCCGAAGTACGCGGTCCGTGGCTACACCCGCTGCCAGCGGTGTGGCCGTCCGCGTTCGGTCTACCGGGTGTTCGGGCTCTGCCGGGTGTGTCTGCGGCAGATGGCGCACCGGGGCGAGCTCCCGGGCGTGACCAAGAGCAGCTGGTAAGATCATTTCGGGCTTTCGGGGCTCTCTTCGAAGGTCTGCTCAGTAACACCACCCATCGCGGTAGGCCCGGCACCCAGCAGGGGCGCGGGAACCCCCGTGAGGAAGGCGTCACCTCATGACGATGACCGATCCGATTGCGGACATGCTCACGCGCGTCCGCAATGCCAACCGGGCGTACCACGACCGGGTGGTGATGCCACACAGCAAGATCAAGGTGCACATCGCCGAGATCCTGCAGCAGGAGGGCTACATCCTCGGCTGGCACGTCGAGGAGCCCGAGAACGACGGGCCTGGCAAGAACCTCGTTGTCGACCTGAAGTACGGCCCCAACCGGGAGCGCTCGATCGCGGGTGTGAAGCGCATCAGCAAGCCCGGCCTGCGGGTGTACGCGAAGTCGACGAACCTGCCGAAGGTGCTCGGCGGCCTGGGCGTGGCGATCATCTCCACGTCCACGGGGCTGCTGACCGACCGACAGGCGGGTAAGCGGCGCGTGGGCGGCG
The DNA here is from genome assembly GCF_000235425.2 of Pseudofrankia saprophytica. Lineage (NCBI taxonomy): Bacteria > Bacillati > Actinomycetota > Actinomycetes > Frankiales > Frankiaceae > Pseudofrankia > Pseudofrankia saprophytica. The sequence goes on along the minus strand of NZ_KI912266.1, from coordinate 385,130 downwards.
AAGTCCTCGCCTTCATCTGGTAGGGGGACGCCGACATGTCACGCATCGGCCGTCTGCCGATTGAGGTGCCGAGTGGCGTCGAGGTGTCCCTCGACGGCCAGCACGTCACCGTCAAGGGCCCCAAGGGCACCCTTTCGCACACCATCGCCGAGCCGATCACGGTCGCCCAGGAAGAGGGCAAGATCGTGATCAGCCGTCCCAACGACGAGCGCAACTCGCGCGCGCTGCACGGCCTGACCCGGACGCTGGTCTCCAACATGGTCATCGGTGTCACCACCGGGTACTCGAAGACCCTGGAGATCGTCGGCGTCGGCTACCGTGTCCAGGCCAGGGGCTCAGACCTGGAGTTCGCGCTCGGTTACAGCCACCCGGTGCCGGTCAAGGCCCCGGAGGGTATTCGGTTCGAGGTCCAGGCCCCGACCCGCTTCGTCGTGCATGGCATCGACAAGCAGTTGGTCGGCGAGGTCTCGGCCAAGATCCGTGGCCTGCGCAAGCCCGACCCGTACAAGGGCAAGGGCGTGCGATACCAGGGCGAGGTCGTCCGCCGCAAGGTCGGGAAGACCGGGAAGTAGGAGATAGATCATGGCTGTGAGCCTCACCGCCAGCGCTCGGCGCCGGACCGCGCGGCTGCGCCGGCACGTCCGGGTGCGCAAGCGTGTCTCCGGCACCCCGGTTCGTCCACGCCTCGTCGTCAGCCGTTCCTCGCGGCATATCTATGCCCAGGTCATCGACGACGTCGCCGGCCACACCCTGGCCTCCGCCTCCACGCTCGACGTCTCGCTGCGCGGCGCCGAAGGCGACAAGACCGCGCTCGCTCGCGAGGTCGGCAAGCTCATAGCCGAGCGCGCGAAGGCCGCCGGGCTGTCCGCCGTGGTGTTCGACCGCGGTGGGCGTACCTACCACGGCCGAATCGCGGCGCTCGCCGACGCGGCCCGCGAGACGGGGCTGGACTTCTGATGGGTTCTACTAAGGGGATGTTCTAGAGATGCCAGGGCAGCAGCGCCGTGGCGGCGGCGCCGGCGGCGGCTCCGACCGCCGCGAGCGCAGAGACCGCTCGGGAGGCGGCCAGGCGCAGGAGAAGACCGCCTACGTCGAGCGCGTCGTCGCGATCAACCGGGTAGCCAAGGTCGTCAAGGGTGGCCGCCGGTTCAGCTTCACCGCGCTCGTCGTGGTCGGAGACGCGGACGGCACCGTCGGCGTCGGCTACGGGAAGGCCAAGGAGGTGCCCGCGGCGATCGCCAAGGGCGTCGAGGAGGCCAAGAAGCACTTCTTCAAGGTCCCGCGGATCGGGGCGACGATTCCGCACCCGATCCAGGGCGAGGCGGCCGCCGGCGTCGTGCTGCTCAAGCCGGCGTCCCCGGGTACCGGCGTCATCGCCGGTGGTCCGGTGCGCGCGGTGCTGGAGTGCGCCGGCGTGCACGACGTGCTGTCGAAGTCGCTCGGCTCGTCCAACCCGATCAACATCGTGCACGCGACCGTGGCCGCGCTGCGTGGGCTGACCCGTCCCGAGGAGATCGCGGCTCGCCGCGGCCTGCCGCTCGAGGACGTGGCCCCGCCGGCGATGCTGCGAGCCCGGGCCGCGGCGGCTGGTGCGTGATGGCCTCCCTGTTCATCACCCAGGTGAAGTCCGAGATCGGCGGCACCCATAACCAGCGGGCGACGCTGAGGACCCTCGGCCTGCGGAAGATCAGGGCGACCACCACGCGTGAGGACACCCCGCAGGTTCGTGGCATGATCAGGACCGTGGCGCACCTCGTCACGGTTGAGGAAGTGAACTGAAGATGGCGGAACTGACCAAGGACGCCACCGCCGAAGGCACGACGGCGGCCAGCGGTGGCGAGCGCGGTCGCGCGCTCAAGATCCACCACCTGCGGCCGGCTCCCGGCGCGAACCGGCCCAAGATGCGGGTCGGGCGCGGTGAGGGGTCGAAGGGCAAGACCGCCGGTCGCGGTACCAAGGGCTCCAAGGCCCGCAAGCAGGTCCCGGCCACCTTCGAGGGTGGCCAGATGCCCCTGCACATGCGGGTGCCGAAGCTCAAGGGCTTCAAGAACCGCTTCCGCGTCGAGTACCAGGTGGTGAACGTCGCCACCCTCGCGGAGCTGTTCCCCCAGGGCGGCGACGTGACCGTCGAGGCGCTCGTCGGCGCGGGCGCGGTTCGCAAGAACACGCTCGTGAAGGTGCTGGGCGACGGCGAGCTCGACGTCGCGCTGCGGGTGAGCGCGCATGCGTTCTCCGGCTCCGCGCGCGAGAAGATCGCCGCGGCCGGCGGGAGCGTCACCGAAGTGTGAGTTGGGGGACGGGCGTGCACACGCTCGTCCCCTTTCGGTGGACACTGGGCTTGCGCGCCGACTTATCCTCGCCGCGCCGGTCGCCCGGTGAACCGGAAGGACCACGGACACCCGACAGGCGTTGGCCGATGTCATGTCGGGACTCGTGGGCCTCCGGTGCTGTTACAGTCGGCTCACGGCGTCTGGACGATCCATCGGATACCCGCCACGCGGACCCAGGCGCCGTAGCTGTTCGCGTCCTTCCCCCCCCGGCAGGAGGAGCCGTGCTCACCGCCTTCACGCGGGCCTTCCGCACGCCGGACCTGCGCAAGAAGCTGCTGTTCACGTTCGGGATCGTGATTCTGTTCCGGATCGGCAGCGTCATGCCGTCGCCGGGCGTGTCGACCAGGGCCGTGAACACCTGCCTGAGCACGGCGAGTACGGGCGCGAGCAACGTCTACTCGTTGATCAACCTGTTCAGCGGTGGCGCGCTACTGCAGCTGTCGATCTTCGCGCTGGGCATCATGCCCTACATCACCTCGAGCATCATCCTTCAGCTGCTCGTCGTGGTCATTCCGCGGCTGGAGCAGCTCAAGAAGGAAGGCAGCGCGGGTGAACAGAAGATCACCCAGTACACGCGCTACCTGACCATCGCGCTTGGCATCCTGCAGGCGACCGGCATCGTGGCGCTGGCCCGTAGCGGCCGGCTGTTCCCCGGCTGCGACGCGGCCGTCATCCCGGACACCAGCCTGTTCCGGATCGCCACCATGGTCATCACGATGACCGCCGGCGTCGGTGTGATCATGTGGCTCGGTGAGCTGATCACGGCCCGCGGCATCGGCAACGGCATGTCGCTGCTGATCTTCACCTCGATCGCGGCGCGGCTGCCCTCGCAGGGCACCGCCATCCTCCAGGTCGCCGGCGGCGTCGTCTTCACCCTGGTCTGCCTGCTGGGCCTCGCGATCGTGGTCTTCGTCATCTTCGTCGAGCAGTCCCAGCGACGCATCCCGGTGCAGTACGCCAAGCGGCTCATCGGTCGACGCATGTACGGCGGGACCTCGACCTACCTGCCGATCAAGGTGAACCAGGCCGGCATCATCCCGGTCATCTTCGCCTCCTCGCTGCTGCAGCTTCCGCAGCTGGTCGGCCAGGTGTGGAACAACCAGTCCTTCCAGGACTTCGAGTCTCGTTACCTCTCTCGAGGGGACCATCCGCTCTACCTGGCGGCCTACGGCCTGCTCATCATCTTCTTCACGTACTTCTACGTCGCGATCACGTTCAATCCGACCGAGGTCTCCGACAACATGAAGAAGTACGGCGGTTTCATCCCGGGTATCCGGCCCGGCCGGCCGACGGCCGAGTACCTGGATCATGTCCTCTCCCGGATCACCCTGCCGGGCTCGTTGTTCCTGGGGGTGATCACCGTTCTACCGCTCGCGTTGCTGAACCTGACGAAGGACCAGCCCTTCCCCTTCGCAGGGACGTCGGTGCTGATCATGGTGGGGGTGGGACTGGAGACCGTGAAGCAGATCGAGAGCCAGCTCATGCTCCGCAACTATGAAGGCTTCCTCCGGTAGTGCGCCTCGTACTGGTCGGACCACCGGGAGCAGGTAAGGGTACGCAGGCCGCGTTCATCGCCACGGCGCGGTCGATCCCCAAGATCTCCACCGGTGATATCTTCCGTGCGAACGTCCGAGAAGGCACGGAGCTGGGTGTCGCGGCGAAGCGCTACATGGACGCCGGCGACCTCGTACCCGACGAGATCACGATCAGCATGGTCCGCAACCGTCTGGCCGAGGACGACGCCGTCAAGGGCTTCCTGCTCGATGGGTTCCCGCGCAACGTCCCCCAGGCCGAGGTGCTCGGCGGGATGCTCGACACCATGGGCACTCAGCTGGACGTGGTGCTCGAGCTCGTCGTCGATGACGACGAGGTCGTCCGCCGGCTGTCCGGGCGACGCACGTGCCGCTCGTGCGGGCACATCTGGCACGTCGACTTCGACCCGCCGACCGTCGAGGACGTCTGCGACCGGTGCAACGGCGAACTGTTCCAGCGCGACGACGACCTCCCCGAGACGGTTCGGCACCGCCTCGAGGTCTATGCCGAGCAGACGTCCCCGCTCGTGGCCTACTACGCGGAGCGCGGGGTGCTGATCGGTATCGACGCCACCGGCCCGGTCGACAACGTCACCGAGCGGGCTCTGGACGCGCTGCGTCACCACGGCGCCTAAGGCGGACGGGGGCGCCAGGGCGTGCGCCCGAGGTGCCCGAGGTGTTCGCCTGAGGGAGGTCTCGCGTCCCCCATCGCCTGATCCGGCCTGGCATGGACGGGCCGTCCTTGATCCATGTCCTGGTCGCGCGCCTCCTTTTGGGCCGATGCGGCGCGGTAGACAAGATCTACTCGGCGCCCTGCTGGGTGTGGCGGGCTATGGTCTTCTGAACAGGCCGCATCGCGTGACGGGACGGACCGGGTAGAACGTGCCGAAACATCCGGGCCCGGCGCGAGGTTCCCGCTGGGTGGGCTTACGGTCGGGTTGCTGAGCACGTCGGGTGCTGGGCAGCTCGGGCGTTGATGGCCATCGCTGCGCGAGCGGGTCGGCGGGGGCAGCATCGAGAGGCGAGACCGGGACAGAGTATGGCGCGACGAGAGCATGTCCAGATCAAGACGGCGGCCGAGATCGCCAAGATGCGGATCGCCGGCCTGCTGGTCGCGCAGGCCCTCGACCGGCTGCGCGAGGCCGCGGTGCCAGGCGTGACGACCGCCGACCTGGACGCGGTCGCCGAGCGCACGATCCGCGCCGGCGGCGGCATCCCCTCCTTCAAGGGCTATGCGCACCCCCCGTACCCGGCGTCGATCTGCAGTTCGGTCAACGACGAGGTGGTGCACGCGATCCCGAACAAGCGTCGGGTGCTGCGCGACGGCGACATCATCTCTATCGACTGCGGCGCCATCGTCGACGGCTGGCACGGCGACGCGGCGATCACCGTGCCGATCGGCGACGTCGCGCCCGAGGTGCTCGACATGATCCGGGTCTGCGAGGACTCGCTGTGGCATGGGCTCGCCGCGGCACAGCTCGGCGGCCGGCTCACGGACATCTCCTCGGCCGTCGAGCAGCACATCCGCCCGTTCGGCTACGGCATCGTGGACAACTACGGCGGGCACGGCATCGGTACCGAGATGCACCAGCCGCCGCACATCCTCAACCATGGCCGGCCTGGCCGCGGGATCAAGCTGGTCGCGGGACTCGCGCTCGCGATCGAACCGATGATCACCCTGGGGTCGCCGGACACCAAGGTGCTGGCGGACGACTGGACGGTCTCGACGTCCGACGGTTCCTGGGCGGCGCATACCGAGCACACCGTCGCCATCACGCCGCGGGGCCCATGGGTCCTGACCGCCCACGACGGCGGCGCCGCCAGGCTCGCGGCTCTCGGCGTCACCTGCGGCCAGCCGGCCGGAGCGTCCACCTGAGCCCACGCTCGATTAGCCCTTGACGAAGGCGGCGCGTAGACTTTCAAGGCGGTGGTCTCTCGCGTCCACCGATCTGTTGTGCCGTGGCGCAGGTTCGCCTGATCGCTCGCGTGGATGGTCGTTCGCTTGGGCGATCGCCAGGGCGGGTGATCATCAGCGTGTAGAGCGTCCGCGGCGAGCGGACCTCTCGATCGCCCGGTTGCCGTCGGTTGGTGGTACTGGGCGTTCCTGACTGGGCGCGGCTGGATGGGCCACCGAGGCAGCCCAGCATGGTCGCCGGCTTCGGGTCGGCTTCCTCGCGGGCCCGGGATATCGGTCCGGGGAACACCCCGGACCCCCGACAGTCGTATACGTCAGGACAGTGGAGGACATGCCGAAGAAGGACGGGGCCATCGAGATCGAGGGCCGAGTTGTGGAGCCGCTTCCCAACGCGATGTTCCGCGTGGAGCTCCAGAACGGTCACCGCGTTCTCGCCCACATCAGCGGCAAGATGCGCCAGCACTACATCCGGATTCTTCCGGAGGACCGGGTGGTGGTCGAACTGTCGCCCTACGACCTGTCCCGCGGACGCATCGTCTACCGCTACAAGTGACCGGTCGGGGCAACCCTGTTCGCCAACCTTCGGTTGGCTCCCAGGGGACCGGCCACTGATATTGCTCCGGGGGCGACCCCCGGACCCCCGATGTCGAGCTTCGCTCGACCGAGGGGTTCGCTGGATCCGTGTAAATTCAGCGAGTGTCCGGTCGCGGTGACTCTGTTCGCCGACCTTTGGCTGGTCCTCGAGAGTTCTGCCACTGATGTTGCTCCGGGGGCGACCCCGGAGCCCCGGTGTCGAGCTTCGCTTGGCCCCAGGGTGTTCGCTGGATCTGTACAAGTTCACTCAGGCGCGGCTTACGGCTGCGCGCGGGAGGTAACGGCAGCCGTGAAGGTCAAGCCGAGCGTCAAGAAGATCTGCGACAAGTGCAAGGTCATCCGTCGTCATGGGCGCGTGATGGTCATCTGCGACAATCTTCGCCACAAGCAGCGGCAGGGCTGAGCTGAGCCTGCCGCCGGGTGAAGGGCCGGCTCTCGCGCAGCACGCAGTGTGAGAGTGCCGGTCAGGCGGGGAGTAAGCTCGTCCTTGCCCTTGGTGAGATCTTGAGCGAAGGCTCTGCGGAGTCTCACCGGAGCAGCAGCTCTCACCAAGTAGAAGCGTCGTCAGGGCGCGGTGGGGCCGTTCACGCGGAATGCGCGGTCGGCAGCCCGCGTCGCAACCCCCGGTCGGAGGCCGGGGCCTCGTCGGTCATGGGACCGATGGGGGCGGCGACGCCCGAAACCTCCGAAGCAAGCAGGAAGGAACCACCTTCATGGCACGCCTTTCAGGCGTTGACCTGCCCCGCGAGAAGCGGGTCGAGATCGGCCTGACCTACATCTTCGGGATCGGGCGCACCCGCTCCAGGGCGACCCTGGCTGCGACCGGGGTCAACCCGGACACCCGGGTCCGCGACCTCACCGAGGACGAGGTCATCAAGCTGCGTGAGTGGATCGACGCGAACTACCGCGTCGAGGGTGACCTGCAGCGAGAGATCAAGCAGGACATCCGGCGCAAGATGGAGATCGGCTGCTACCAGGGTATCCGCCACCGGCGCAACCTCCCCGTGCACGGCCAGCGGACGCACACCAACGCCCGCACTCGTAAGGGCCCGCGTCGCGCCATCGCCGGCAAGAAGAAGCCCGGCAAGAAGTAGTCACCGGTCCGCCGCCCCCGCCCGTTGGGCCCGGGGCGGCGCCCACCGGCCGACCGACGACCTCGCAGACGGAGACCACGACAGCACATGCCTCCCAAGACTCGCTCCGGCGGTGCCGGTGTCAAGAAAGTGCGCCGCAAGGAAAAGAAGAACGTCGCTCATGGGCACGCCCACATCAAGAGCACGTTCAACAACACGATCGTCTCGATCACGGACCCGAGTGGGAACGTGATCTCCTGGGCCTCGGCCGGCCACGTCGGCTTCAAGGGCTCCCGTAAGTCAACGCCGTACGCCGCGCAGATGGCCGCCGAGAACGCGGCCCGCAAGGCGCAGGAGCACGGCATGCGCAAGGTGGACGTGTTCGTGAAGGGCCCGGGCTCCGGTCGAGAGACCGCGATCCGGTCGCTGCAGGCGGCGGGCCTCGAGGTTGGCACGATCCAGGACGTCACCCCCACCCCGCACAACGGCTGCCGCCCGCCGAAGCGGCGCCGGGTCTGACCAGTCCGAGCCGGACGAGACAGAGAGAAGAAGGACGAATGGCCCGTTACGTCGGCCCGGACTGCAAGCGTTGCCGTCGCGAGAAGACGAAGCTGTTCCTCAAGGGCAGCAAGTGTGAGTCGCCGAAGTGCCCGATCGAGATCCGGCCCTACCCGCCGGGTGAGCACGGTCGTGGGCGCACCAAGGACTCCGAGTACCTGCTCCAGAAGCGCGAGAAGCAGAAGTGCGCCCGGATCTACGGGATCCTGGAGAAGCAGTTCCGCGGCTACTACGACGAGGCGAACCGCCGCAGCGGCAAGACCGGTGACGAGCTGCTGAAGATCCTCGAGTCGCGGCTGGACAACGTGATCTACCGCGCGGGCTTCGCTCCGTCCCGGGACGCCGCCCGCCAGGCGGTGCGGCATGGCCACGTGCAGGTGAACGGCCACAAGGTGGACATTCCCAGCTACCGGGTCAGCGAGAGCGACATCGTCGAGATCGCGCCGAAGGCGCGGGAGCTCACCCCGTTCATCATCGCGCGGGAGACCGCCGGTCAGCGGACCGTCCCCGGCTGGCTCGAGGTGATCTCCAGCCAGATGCGGATCCTGGTTCACTCGCTGCCGGCTCGGGCCGCCATCGACACCCAGGTCCAGGAGCAGCTGATCGTCGAGCTCTACTCCAAGTAACCGCGGAGTAGTGGTCGCTGGCCGCCGGGATTTTCCCGGCGGCCATGGCTGCGTTCCTGCCCGGTCCGCCCACTGGGCGGGACGGGAGCACAATGGAAGACGGCGCGTCGTGGCTTGGGCCCGGCGCGCGTGACGGTGGGGCGGGCGGACAGAGGCCGTACCCCGCCGTGACTCCCTCGGAGTCCTAGTGGCACAGGGGGAGTGCCCTGCACGGCGTCATATGGCGGGCGTCGTGGTTGGAAGGAAGTAGCACATGCTTATCGCTCAGCGTCCCACTCTGACTGAGGAGCCGATCGCCGAGTTCCGGTCCCGGTTCGTGATCGAGCCGCTGGAGCCGGGCTTCGGCTACACCCTCGGCAACTCGCTGCGTCGCACCCTGCTGTCGTCCATTCCGGGCGCGGCGGTGACGAGCATCCGGATCGACGGCGTGCTGCACGAGTTCTCGACGGTTCCCGGGGTCAAGGAAGACGTCACCGACCTGATCCTGAACCTCAAGGAGCTGGTCGTCAGCTCGGACAACGACGAGCCGACGGTGATGTACCTGCGCAAGCAGGGCCCCGGCGAGGTCACCGCGGCGGACATCGCGCCGCCGGCGGGCGTCGAGGTGCACAACCCCGACCTGCACCTGGCGACCATCAACGACAAGGGCAAGCTCGAGATCGAGCTGACCGTCGAGCGCGGCCGTGGCTACGTCAGCGCCGCGCAGAACAAGCAGCCCGGCCAGGAGATCGGTCGCATCCCGATCGACTCGATCTACTCGCCGGTGCTCAAGGTCACCTACAAGGTCGAGGCGACCCGTGTCGAGCAGCGGACCGACTTCGACCGGCTGATCGTCGACGTCGAGGCCAAGCCGTCGATCTCGCCGCGGGACGCGATGGCGAGCGCCGGCAAGACCCTGGTCGGCCTGTTCGGGCTGGCCCAGGAGCTCAACGCCGAGGCGGAGGGTGTCGACATCGGCCCGTCCGCGCAGGACGCCCAGCTGGCCGCGGACCTCGCCCTGCCGATCGAGGAGATGGACCTGACCGTCCGCTCCTACAACTGCCTCAAGCGCGAGGGCATCCACACGATCGGCGAGCTGGTCTCGCGCAGCGAGGCGGACCTGCTCGACATCCGCAACTTCGGCCAGAAGTCGATCGACGAGGTGAAGACCAAGCTTGGGGCCATGGGCCTGCAGCTGAAGGACTCGCCCCCCGGATTCGACCCGCGGCAGGCGGTCGACACCTACGGCACCGACACGTACAACCCGCCGTTCTCCGCCGGCCAGGACGAGGACGGCACCGAGTACGTCGAGACCGAGCAGTACTGAGTTGCTTTGTTCGTGGCGTCCGGGCACGGCGCTACGGCCCCGATCCTCGCTTCGCTCCGGTCGGGACCTCCGCGCCGTGTCCTCCGCCACGAACGGGTCTTCGCTCCGTCGGGTGGGCCAGTGAGGCCACCTCGCTTCGCTCGTGGCCTCCTGGCCCACCCGACTACGCGAAGACCTCGGGCACAGGTCGACTCGTAAGATCTGTAAGGCCTGCTCAACCGGTAAGACCTGTTCGCGGGGAGCCATTTGGCTTCGCTGGTGGCCTGCCGGCGAGGAGCTCGGGTACAGCTCGACCGGTAAGACAGCTCTACCAGCAAGGACTGCTTCATCAGTAGGACCTGTTCGCAGGGATCCACGTTGGGTGGTGTTTCGGAGCCGACCGGGGCTCCGGAACACCAGCCCGACCTGGTCCGCCTGAGGCGACGAGTTCGCAGCGGGCGGGCCGATGCCGCCGGTTTGTCGGAAGACGGCTGGTGGCCGTGGAATGTCCGTCCCGGTCGTGGCTGAACGATGCGTGATCAGGTGTTTCTCGCGCGTCGGGAGGTCGTCCGATAGGTGCTCAGCACCGTGAAAGGAACGAGGGAACTCGATGCCCACTCCGACAAAGGGCGCTCGGCTCGGCGGTAGCCCGGCGCACCAGCGGCTGATTCTCGCGAACCTGGCCACCGCGCTGTTCGAGCACGGCGCGATCACCACGACCGAGACGAAGGCGAAGCGGCTGCGCCCGTACGCCGAGCGGCTGGTCACGCTGGCCAAGCGCGGCGACCTGCACGCGCGCCGGCACGTCATGCGCGTCATCCGGAACAAGTCGGTCGTGCACGAGCTGTTCACCGAGATCGGCCCGCGCTACGAGAACCGGCCCGGTGGCTACACCCGGATCACCAAGATCGGTTTCCGCAAGGGCGACAACGCCCAGCTGGCCCGCATCGAGCTGGTCGAGGCGTTGACCGTCGGCCAGTCGGCCGTGGCCGAGGCCGAGCGTGCCCGCGGCACCCGGTTCGCCGACCGCAAGGCGCCGACCGGCGCGACCGCCGAGGCCGCCGCCGACCTGGCGAAGGAGTCGCCGACCGCGGCGGCCGTCGCCGTCGAGGCCGAGGAGGCCAAGGCCGCCGAAGCCACCGCCGCCGAGTCCGAGACCGCCGAGGTCGAGGCCCCCGAGGCCTCTGAGGCCACGGAAACGGCCGAGGGCGACACCAAGGACGCCTGAGCGTGACCCCCGTCCTCAGCGGGGCGCCGGACCCGAGCCTCGTCAGGGGCTCCGTCAGGACCCGCTGAGGGTGGTCGACGCCGAGGGCAGCCCGTCTCCGTCTGGGTCAACCTCGGCGGCTAGGAAGCCCGTCCCCCGCGAGGGAGACGGGCTTCTCGCCGTTTGGCGCCCATAGCCGGCATTGCACCGGTGATCGCAGGCGCAGGCGCTGGCGCCGGCACAAAGCTGGGCGGGCGGTCCCCGCTGACAAAGAGCAGCCGAAAGTGCGACCATGAGCACTTCCCGGGTCCCGGAGAGCTGTTTCTGATCTATGCGGGCACCGAGCTCACAGAATCCCGTGCGCCAATGGATACGCGGATCGTTCGGACAGTCCCGGGAAGCGCGGGAAGCAAGGAGATACGAGCCGCCTTGACGAGCATCAGCGCGGACGGCCTCCAGCGGCTGCGGATAGACATCGCCTACGACGGCACGCCCTTCGCCGGATGGGCCCGCCAGCCTGGGCAGCGCACGGTGCAGGGTGAGGTGGAAGACGCCCTGATGCGGGTCGCCCGGCTGCCCGCCGTGCGGCTCACCGTCGCGGGCCGGACGGACGCCGGGGTGCACGCGGCCGGGCAGGTTGCCCACGTCGACATCCCCGCGGAGGTCCCGCTCGGCGGCCTTGCCCGCCGGCTCAACGGGGTGCTCGACCGCGCGGTCCGGGTCACGGGGCTCGCGCCGGCGCCGCCGGGGTTCGACGCCAGGTTCTCGGCCCTGTCCAGGCGCTACGCCTACCGGATCAGCGACGCCTCCTACGGCGCCGACCCACTCCGCCGGCACGACACGCTGGCCTGGCCGCGTCCGCTGGACGCCGACGGGATGCGGCGGGCGGCGCTGGTGCTGCTCGGTGAGCACGACTTCGCCGCGTTCTGCCGCCGGCGGGAGGGGGCGACGACGATCCGGACGCTGCTGCGCCTGGACGTGCGCCGCGCCACGGACGGAGTCGTCATCGCCGACGTCGAGGCGGACGCGTTCTGCCACTCGATGGTCCGGGCTCTCGTCGGGGCCCTGGTCGCCGTCGGCGAGGGTCGGCACCAGGCCGGCTGGGTGTCCCACATTCTGGCCAGGGCCGTCCGTGACCCGGGCGTCACCGTGCTCCCCGCGCACGGGCTCACGCTCGTCGAGGTGCGCTACCCGCCCGACTCCGCGCTCGCCGCCCGCGCGGAGGCCACCCGCGCGGTTCGCGTCTCGCCGACGTTGTCGGGCTGAGGACGCGCGGCTCGGCTCCGGTATGCGTGGCTCAGCCCCGGTAGCCGCGGCCGATCAGCAACCGCTCGTCGAGCGGCTGGTTCGTCAGGGCGTGCAGGTCGGCGGCGGCGTCGGACACCTGCTTGTCGTTCTGCGCGCCCTGGCTCCCGTCGGAGTAGGCGAGCTGAACCATGATCGCGTAGTGACCGTCCGCGAACGCGCCCCGCAGCTCGTTGTCACCGTTCGGCCCGGTGATCTTCGCGCCGGGCAGTGCCCCGTTCGGCAGCGGCAGCGGGCTCACCCCGCCCTGACGGGTCTCGAGCATCTGGGCGGTCTGCCGCGCGGTGTCCGCGTTGTCGACGACGAGGACGGTCACGCCGGCCAGCAGTCGCCGCCCGTTCTTGTCGGGCTCACCGAGGTAGAGCGCCCGGACCTGCTGGCGGCAGGCGGGCCCCGTGAGCGTGGGCGCCGCCGTGGGCGCCGCGGCGGAGGCCGGGCCGGCGGAGGTGGGTGCCGCCGCGGCCACGGAGGTGGGTCCGGCGCTCGGCGCCGCGGGCGCGGGCGGCATCGGCACGGCTGGGTGGTCGAGCGCGCTCTTGATCTGGCCGGTGAGGTCGGGGCAGCCGGTGTCGAGCTTGCGGGCGACCCTGGAGTAGGTGTGGCTTCCGGCTGTGACGGTCGCGTCCCGGAAGAACTCGTTCTCGGTCACGGGATCGGCGTCGGTGGCCGCGGAATTGAGGAAGTCGGCGGGAACCGGCTTGACCGAGGGGATGGGAGCCGCCGGGGTGCTCTCGGTGGGGGAGCCCGTCATCGTTCGGTACGTCACGGCAAGCACCGCCAGCACGCCGACCGCGATGAACAACAGCCGCCACTTCCGTCGCGACGGCCCGCCCACCCGGTCGGCACGTGGCTGATCCGCCTCGTCGTAGGGGTCCCCGTCGGCATCCTCGCCGGGCGGGTCCTCCGACCAGCGCCGAGCCGCGAGGCGCGCCCCTCGGGCACCGAAACGACCGCCGGTCCTGGATCCGCCACCCAGACCCCCGGCACCCAGACCCCTGCCACCAGCCCGGGAATACGGACCCTCGTCCACGCCCTCGGCCTCGTCGAGGCCGTCGAGGCCGAGCGCGTGCGGGGCTGTCGCGTTGCCGGGCTCCTCGTCGCCGAACCCGTCCTCGTCGAACCCCTCCCCGCCAAAGCCGTCGTCCTCGTCGAACCCGTCGTCCTCGAACCCCTCATCGAGGTCTGACTGGTCGTCCGCGGCGTCGTCGCCGTAGTCGCCGTCGGGGAAGCCGCGGCGGCTGTTCCAGGCACGGACGAAGCGAGGGCCGGCCTCGCCCAGTCTGTCCGCCCCGGCGCTGTCGGCCGCGGGGTACGCATCGCCGTCGAAGCGGCCGGGAAGACCGCGCGGCCTGGCCAGGCCGCCCGTGGCGGGCTCGGAGGGCATCGGGCCGAAGAGCGGGTCGTCGCCCGGTGTCCAGCCGCCGGGCGACGCCTGGCGGCGCGGCGACGGTCCCCAACTGTCCCGCGCAGCGTCGTCCGAGGCCCGGGCGCCGCGTGGCACCGAGCCGCCCGTCGGGCTCCGGTCAGCGGGGGTCGCCGCGTCGTGGGCCCCGCCGCCGTGACCGACAGGTCTCGCGCTGTCGTACCGATCGGCGTCCGGCCATGGATCCGTGCCGCTCATTCGACCGACGGTAGCTGACAATTATGATCCTCCCGACGTTGGCTCCGTCGCCGGACATGTCCGGCGATCGTCCGGGCCGGGCACCGGGCACCGGCCCGAGGCGCCGAACACCGGGGCGAGCATCGGGCTGAGCACCAGAACGAGCCGCGCGGGAGACGCCGGCGACGGGAGATGTCCGGAGCCTGGTAACCTCAAGGACTGCGACGCGTGACATGACTGTCGACGTGTCCGTTCCTCACATTCTTGACGTGCTCGTCGTCTGGGGATCAGATCCAATTGGGTCGGACTCGGGTGGGTATCGCGAGCGTCGTCCCGACGAAGAAGGCAGATCTGTGCGCACGTACCAGCCCAAGCCCGCGGATGTCCAGCGTGCGTGGCATGTCATTGACGCCAGCGACGTCGTCCTCGGCAAGCTGGCGAGCCAGGCTGCCCAGCTGCTGCGTGGCAAGCACAAGGCGTACTTCGCCCCACACCTTGACACCGGCGACTTCGTGATCATCATCAACGCCGGCAAGGTGGCGCTGTCCGGGTCGAAGCGGGAGCAGTCGCAGTACTACCGCCACTCGGGCTACCCGGGCGGTCTGCGTAGCACCAGCTACGGCGAGCTGCTCGACACCCGGCCGCAGCTGTTGGTCGAGAAGGCCATCAAGGGCATGCTCCCGAAGAACAGGCTCGGCCACGCCCAGGCGCGCAAGCTGAAGGTCTACGCGGGCCCGACCCATCCGCACCAGGCGCAGCAGCCGCAGCCGTTCGAAATCATCCAGGTCGCGCAGTAGCCGCGGACCCAGCCGGCCTGCCCTGGTCGCCAGAAGGGGTCCCCGCTGATCCGCGAGGGGAACGCCTTCGGTCGGCTTCCAGGGGGCCGCAATGTCTGCCCGGGGGAGCATCTCCCTCGCGGATCCGCTAGCCCGGATCCCCGGGACCCAGGGGCCCCGGACCCCCGATCTCGCGCCTGGCGCGACCACCAAATGTAAGGAAGGAACGCGACGTGTCTGTCGTGACCGACGTCCAGGGCAACCCGAGGGCGACCGGCCGCCGCAAGGAGGCCGTTGTCCGCGTGCGCCTGCTGCCCGGCACGGGGAAATGGACCCTCAACGGGCGCACCCTCGAGAACTACTTCCCGAACAAGGTGCACCAGCAGATGGTCAACGAGCCGCTGAAGGCTCTCGACCGGGCTGAGTCGTACGACGTGATCGCCCTGCTGCACGGCGGTGGCATCTCCGGCCAGGCCGGCGCGCTGCGGCTCGCCGTGGCGCGGGCGCTCCTCATCGTCGAGGACGAGTCCCGGCCGACCCTGAAGAAGGCCGGCTTCCTCTCCCGCGACTCCCGGGTCAAGGAGCGCAAGAAGTACGGCCTCAAGAAGGCCCGTAAGGCTCCGCAGTACAGCAAGCGGTAGCCAGAGCTCCATGGGTACCCGCCCGGCGGGGCACCCAGCACGGCAAGCCGCCCGTCCTCGACGGGCGGCTTTGCTGTGCCCGCCGCGCCCGCCCGCGGGGCCTGCCCGCCCGTCGCGGCGGGCCCGTCCGCCTGCCCGCCCTCCGGGCGAGGCTGGCCGACTCGTGGCGAGGCTCGGTAGGAAGCCGGCGCCAGGTCGGCGAAGATGTGGCGAGCCTGATTGCACCCGCGGGCTCAGGCGTGTCTCTGACGCCAGGGCCGGACGAGGCGGCCCGGGCCTCGGGGCAGGCCGGCGAGCGGCGCCGGCGGCCGCCACAGGACGTGGCGAGCGCGGGGGCGCCGCCGGTGTCCGTGAAGGTGCTCGGCGATGTGCGACTGGTTTTGGGAGATCCCCATGGGGCGGCTGTTCGGTACGGACGGCGTGCGTGGCGTGGCGAACGTGGACCTGACCGCTGAGCTGGCTCTACGGCTGGCGGAGTCGGCGGTCGAGGTGCTCACCGAGGACCGGGCGGCGGACGCGGGCCGGCCGGTGGTGGTGGTGGGGCGGGACACCCGCCCGTCGGGCGAGTTCCTGGAGGCGGCGGTCGTCGCCGGGCTCGCGTCCAGGGGCGCGGATGTCGTCCGCGTCGGCGTGGTGCCGACGCCCGCGGTCGCGCACATCGTCGCCGCGACCGGCGCCGATCTCGGCGTGATGCTCTCGGCCAGCCACAACCCGATGCCCGACAACGGGATCAAGCTGTTCGCCGCGGGCGGCCACAAGCTGCCCGACGAGGTCGAGGACGCCATCGAGACCCGGCTCGCGGCCCCGCCGGCGCGGCGCCCGACCGGCGCCGCGGTCGGGCGTGTCCGCGACGAGCCCGGCTACATCGCCAGGCTCGTCGACGGCTACGTCGAGCACCTGCTGTCCACCCTGCCCGTCCGGCTCGATGGTCTGCGGGTCGTCGTCGACTGCGCCCAGGGCGCCGCGTCGACGCTCGCGCCGCGGGTGCTGCGCGCCGCCGGCGCCGACGTCGTCGCGCTGCACGCTGACGGCGACGGCAAGCTGATCAACGACGGCTCGGGGGCCACCCACCTCGACAGCCTGCGGGCCGCCGTCCTGGAGCACGGCGCGGACGTCGGAATCGCCCACGACGGCGACGCGGACCGCTGCCTGGCCGTCGACGCCGCGGGCGAGGTCGTCGACGGCGACCAGATCATGGCCGTGTGCGCGCTGGCGCTGGCCGAGCGCGGCGAGCTGGCCGACCGGCGGGTGGTCGTCACCGTCATGTCCAACCTGGGCTTCCACCACGCCATGCGGGAAGCCGGGATCGAGGTCCTCGCCACCCCGGTCGGCGACCGGTACGTCCTCGCCGAGATGCGCCGCGAGGGCATCGCGCTGGGCGGCGAGCAGAGCGGCCACGTGGTGTTCCTGCGGCACGCCACCACCGGCGACGGCCTGCTCACCGCGCTCACGCTGGTCGGGCGGATGCGCGAGACCGGCCAGCCGCTCGGCGAGCTGGCCAAGGCGATGACCCGGCTGCCGCAGGTCCTGGTGAACGTGCGCGGGGTCGACCGGGCCCGGGCGTCCACGTCCGCCGGGCTCGCCGCCGCGGTCCGGACCGCCGAGGCGGAGCTGGGCGACGAGGGCCGGGTGCTGCTGCGCCCGTCCGGGACCGAGCCGCTGGTGCGGGTGATGGTCGAGGCGCCCACCGACGCCCAGGCCCGCGCGATCGCCACCCGCCTCGCGGAGGCCGTCAAACGGGAACTGGGCACCGCGGCGGCCCAGTGAGCCAGGACGGGAACGGGCGTAACAAAACTCACGAAACGCGGGCAGGGTCTTCGCGGCTTCTGGGCTGGACTGCTCGTGAAACCGCTCGCGGCTTCGTGGGTCCGTCGGCACGGCGGCGGCGAGGCTGCGTACGCTGAGCCGCATGTGCGGGATCATCGGCTACGTGGGGGAGCAGTCCGCTCTCGAGGTCGCCCTCGGTGGACTGCGCCGGCTCGAGTACCGAGGGTATGACTCGGCGGGAATCGCCGTGGTCGGCGCGGGCGCGCTGCGGGTCGTCCGCCGCGCCGGAAAGCTGGCCAACCTCGAGAAGGCGCTCGCGGAGAGCGACGACGGCGCCGTCGTCGGCGACAGCATGGCCGGCACGACCGGCATGGGCCACACCCGGTGGGCGACGCACGGCGGCCCGACGGACGTGAACGCCCACCCGCACACCGACTGCACCGGCGCGATCGGCGTCATTCACAACGGCATCATCGAGAACTTCACCGCGCTGCGCGCCGAGCTGTTCGCCGCCGGGCACGAGCTGGTCAGCGAGACCGACACCGAGGTGGTCGCGCACCTCCTGGAGGCCGAGCTCGGCCGGCCGGGCTCGGGCGAGGCGAACCTCGCCGCGTCGGCTGGGAGGCTGGCAGGCGGCCAGCCGACGCGGGGCTCGGGCGGTATGGCCGCGGCGGCCGAGGGCGCCGAGGGCGGGCGCCACCCGCTCACCGAGGCGGTGCGCCGGGTCTGCCAGCGGCTGGCCGGCGCGTTCACCCTGGTGGTGCTGCACCGGGACTTCCCAGACGTGGTCATCGGCGCCCGGCGCAACAGCCCACTGGTGATCGGGCTCGGCCAGGGCGAGACGTTCCTCGCCAGCGACGTCTCCGCCTTCATCGCGCACACCCGCGACGCGCTGGAGATCGGGCAGGACCAGATCGTCGAGGCCCGCCGCGACGGCGTGAGCGTCATCGACTTCAGCGGCGAGCCGGTCGAGGGCCGCCCGTACCACGTCGACTGGGACGCGAGCGCCGCCGAGAAGGGCGGCTTCCCGTACTTCATGCTCAAGGAGATCAGCGAGCAGCCGGCGGTGCTCGCCGACACCCTGCGCGGGCGGCTGTCGGCCGACGGGGCGATCGTCCTCGACGAGGAGCGCCTCTCCGGCGAGGACTTTCGCGACATCGACAAGGTGTTCATCGTCGCCTGCGGCACCGCCTACCACGCCGGGCTGATCGCCAAGTACGCGATCGAGCACTGGACCAGGCTGCCCTGCGAGGTCGAGATGGCCTCCGAGTTCCGCTACCGCGACCCGGTGCTCGACCGTTCGACGCTCGTGGTGGCGATCAGCCAGAGCGGCGAGACGCTCGACACCCTGATGGCCGTCAAGCACGCCCGCGAGCAGAAGGCCCGGGTCCTGGCGATCTGCAACACCAACGGGTCGACCATCCCGCGCGAGTCCGACGCGGTGCTCTACACCCGCTGCGGGCCGGAGGTCGGGGTCGCCGCGACCAAGACGTTCCTCGGCCAGGTCGCCGCCTGCCTGCTCGTCGGGCTCTTCCTCGCGCAGGCCCGCGGCGTGCTCTACGGCGACGAGGTCGGCGCCTACGTCGAGAAGCTGCAGAAGATGCCCGACCTGGTCGCCCGCACGCTCAGCACCGTCGGCCCGGTGCGCGAGCTCGCCCGCAGCCTCGCCGGCGCCAAGACCGTGCTCTTCCTGGGTCGGCACGTCGGCTACCCGGTGGCCCTGGAGGGCGCGCTCAAGCTGAAGGAGCTCGCCTACATGCACGCCGAGGGCTTCCCTGCCGGGGAGCTCAAGCACGGGCCCATCGCCCTGGTCGAGCAGGGCGTGCCCGTGGTCGTCGTGGTGCCCTCGCCACGCGGCCGCGCGGTGCTGCACGACAAGGTCGTCTCGAACATCCAGGAGGTCCGGGCCCGCGGCGCCCGCACGATCGTGATCGCCGAGGAGGGCGACCATCTGGTCGAGCCGTTCGCCGACCACCTGATCCGGGTGCCGGCGACGCCGTCGCTGTTCGCCCCGCTGGTGACGACGATCCCGCTGCAGGTCTTCGCCTGCGAGCTGGCGCTCGCCCGCGGCCTCGACGTGGACCAGCCCCGCAACCTGGCGAAGTCGGTCACCGTCGAATAAGGCCGGGCAGGCGTTTCGTCGGCCGGGCAGGCGTTTCGTCCCCGCCCCGCGACCGGGGGCGGGGGCGTCCGCTAGTCCGCCGCCTCGCTGGTGGCTCGGTCGTGATACCAGCGGACGGTCTCGTCCCAGAGCGCGTCCGCGA
Organism: Pseudofrankia saprophytica; assembly: GCF_000235425.2. Classification (NCBI taxonomy): domain Bacteria; kingdom Bacillati; phylum Actinomycetota; class Actinomycetes; order Frankiales; family Frankiaceae; genus Pseudofrankia; species Pseudofrankia saprophytica. The sequence continues at coordinate 365,657 of NZ_KI912266.1, read as the reverse complement.
GGTCCTCGTTGTCGTCGGCCAGGCCGAGCACGAGATCGACGAGCTCCGCCTTGGGCAGGCTCTCCAGGAACACGCCGACGGCGGCGCGAACGTAGTCGTCCTGGTCGTCCTCGTCGTCGTCGGCCTGGATAAGGCCGGTCGCGGCCAGCGCTACCGCGACACCGTGCTGGCACAGCGCCGTCACGGCCGCGCGTTCACAGGTGCACTGCTGTTGCGGGCCGTCCTCGCCCACCGCCAGTTTGACGGTGAACTCGCGGCTGTCCTCGACGGTTCCGGTGGCGTCGCTCGGCCGGATCCGCAGGTCGGCGACCCGGCCGAGGAGCGCGAGCCCGACTCCGCGGCTGAAGGTCTCGGCCCCCGCGAGCTCCGCGCAGGCGGTCTCGGTGAAGGCCGCCTCGAGCGGCGTGAGGACGACCTCGTCGTGCGGGCCGTCCCCGGAAACCCTGATGATCACCGTCCAATCCTACGCACCCGCCCTACCAACCCGCCTCCGCGGGTTCCTTGCTCGGAGGCGCGACCTCCGGGCCCGTCGGTGGTGTCACGCCCAAATGGGCCAGTCCGGAGCGCATCGGGCCGCATCAGGCGTGGACTGTCGGGAACGGAGGGGGCGACGCGGCGGCCAGTAGGGTGCTGGCAGGCCCGTGTCCACCAGGACAGGCCCCCGTCTCACTCCGACCTCGTCCGACCCCTGGAGAGCCGATGAGCCAGCCGGACGCCTCCGTGGCACCGCGTGCCTGCGCGATCGTCGACCTGGACGCGGTGCGCGAGTCGACCGCGACGCTGGTGGCTCGGGCCGGGTCCGCCGCCACGATGGCCGTCGTCAAGGCGGACGGCTACGGCCACGGCATGATCCCGTGCGCCCGGGCGGCGCTTGACGGCGGCGCGACCTGGCTCGGCGTGGCCGTCCTCGAGGAGGCACTGGCCCTGCGCGCCGCCGGCTTCACGGTGCCGGTGATGTCGTGGCTGATGGCGCCCGGTGAGCCGCTGGGCGACGCGCTCGCCGCCGACGTCGACCTGTCCGCGTCCGCGGGCTGGGCGCTGGACGAGATCGCCGCGGCGGCCCGAGCGACCGGTCGCCAGGCGCGGGTACACCTCAAGGCGGACACGGGGCTCGGCCGCGCGGGCGCGGGTCCCGCCGACTGGCCGGCGCTGTGCGACGCGGCGGCCGCGCTGCGCGCCGAGGGGCTCATCGACGTCGTCGGCGTGTGGAGCCACTTCGCGTTCGCCGACGCGCCTGGCCACCCGACGGTGCAGGGGCAGATCGGCCGGTTCACCGACGCCGTCGCGGTGGCCGAGAAGGCGGGGCTTCGTCCCCAGGTCCGCCACCTGGCCAACTCGGCCGCCACCCTGGTCAGCCCCGAGGCCCACTTCGACCTGGTCCGACCGGGGATCTCGGTCTACGGGCTCTCGCCTGGCCCGGAGGTCGGCCGCTCGGCCGAGCTGGGCCTGCGGCCCGCGATGCGGCTGACGGCCCGGGTGACACTCGCCAAGCGGGTGCCACCCGGTACCGGCGTCTCGTACGCCCACCGCTACACCACCGAGGCGGAGACGACGCTCGCGGTCGTCCCGGTCGGTTACGCCGACGGCATCCCCCGGTCGGCGGCGAACGTCGGAGAGGTGCTGCTGGCCGGCCGGCGCCGGCGTATCGCCGGAACCGTCTGCATGGACCAGTTCGTCCTCGATGTCGGCGACGACCGGGTCTCGGCCGGTGACGAGGTGGTGCTGTTCGGGGCGGGCGACGACGGCGAGCCGACCGCCGACGACTGGGCCGCCGCGCTCGACACCATCAACTACGAGATCGTCACCCGCGTCGGCGTCCGCGTCCCCCGCGTCTACCGCGGCGCCTGACGGCGCGCGCCGTCACCGCGCCGCGGCGCCCCCACCCCGCGCTGTCCTCACCTCGCGAGCCGCCCCCACCCCGCGCCGCTACGCGGCGAGGGCGGCGCGGGCCACGCGGGCGAGGGCGGCCGGATCGCCGACCATCCCGGACGGATTGGACGCGGGCGTCGTCGTGGACGGTGCGGGCTGGTCCGGGTCGGGCCGCGGCGTGGCGCACAGCTCGACCCGGACGACCTTCTTGCCGGCGAGGGCGATGAGCCTGCCCGGCGCGCGGGCCGCGTCGTCGCCCACTCCGGTGACCGGGACCGTCGCGGTGCCGCCGGTGCCTGCCCCCGGGTCGCAGTTGAACAGCGGCTGCGCGCCCCCGAGCAGCGCCCGGTCGGCCTCGAACTCGGCCCGGGCGGCCGCGCCGTCCGCGAGCTCCAGCACGTCCACGCTGAGATTTCCCACGCCGTAGCGGTCCGGGTCGGCCTGCCAGGCGCAGGACAGCAGGTGAGCCGGTCGGTCGGTGGAGCCCAGGATCTCGCTCTCCTGCGCGTAGGTCTGGAAGAACGGATCGGATTTCTGCTGGTCGGATGTCCGCCAGCCGAACGCGGCCGCGACCTCGGTGGACGGCAGCAGCGGGCAGACCGGCTGGGCGGCTCCCAGGGGAAGCTCGGCCGGCTGCCACCGGCCCTCGAGGTAGCGGTACGGGGTGAGCTGCGTCGACGACACCGTCTGGAATGGTGGTTGCCCCGGGTTGCGGTCCGCGGAGCCGAGACGGGCGCCATCCCGGCCGACCGTGACCACCTGCCGCTCACCGCCCACCGCCAGCGAGACCTCGAGGCGCCACCGGCAGTCACAGGCGCCGGCGAGGCCGGCCACGAGGATCGACTCGGTCCGGCCCGCGGCCACCTCGACCGTGCGCGGGGACGGCGGGACGGTGACCGTGGCGACTTCCGGCCGCGGCGGGATCAGCTCGGAGGTGATGCGCGCGAGGTCGAGCAGCACCGCGTCGGCGCGGGCCAGCGCCTGCGCCTGCGGGAGCTGGTGGACCGGATGGGAGAACTGGTCCGGCCGCTCGGCCGCCGTGCAGGTGAGCAGGGCGCCCTCCGGCTCGTCGACGTGGCTGGCGTCGATGTGGACCTCGAAGCCGAGCACCTCGACCGGCACGTCCCGCCGGGCGCTGACATCGAGGCGCACGGGCGAGACGTCGGCCTGGGCCGCGCCGATCGAGGCGGCCCAGGCGGCCCGCCCCGCGCACTCGTCGCGACCGCCAGTGGGCGGCGGTGGCAGCGAGTCGACCGGGCGGGTGGTCACGTAGCTCTCGCCGACGGCGCCGGCGACGGCGGGGACGCCGGACAGGTCCAGGATGGCGCGGTCCGGATCCGTCTGGGCGGCGAACCGCGCCTCACGGGTGCAGACCACGCCGGCCGCGTCGCAGCTCGGGCCGGTGGGTGGCGGGTCGGCCGTGGCGACCCAGACGGCGCCGCCCGCGACCGCGAGCAGCAGGACGGCGCCCACCGCGGCCAGGGCCCGGCCACCCGGCCGGGCGAGCACCCGGCGCGCCGCGCCGGACGCCGCGGTCAGCAGGCGCGCCAGCGGGCCGTCCGGCGCGTCGGGGTCTCGCGCCGAGCCGACGTGGTCCCGCCCCGGAGAGCCGGCCGGCTCTCCGGGCCGCCAGGGGCCGTTCATGCCGGCCATGCGTTCCCTCCTTCCAGGAAGGACGCGATCAGCATCCTTTGGAGCATCTCCCCGCCGCGCGCCGTTCGCCAGATCTGTCACAGAGGGTCGCCGCATACGGGCTCGCCGAGACGGCGAGGCGGAGGCGACCTACCTTCGACATGAAGGGCGCGCGTGCGCGGGCGGGCCACGGGTGCCGGATGTCATCGATGGCGAAGACTCCGTGGCTGGCTGAAAAGTGATGGTGGAGGAGACGACGTGAGGCTCTGGCGACGCGGTGAGCGGCGCACGACCACGGCGACTGGTCCGACCGGTGGCGTGGACCTTGACGAGCGCGACGACCTGGATGACCTTGACGAGCTTGGCGCCCTGGACGACCGCGACGGGCTCGACGAGCCCGCGGGGCCGGTTCAGCCGGGCGGGACGGGTGGCGCGGGCGGGCCGGTGATGCTCATGCTGACCACCCGCGAGCAGGTCGAGAAGGCCGCGGTGGCCGAAGCCGCCCCGAAGGTGGTCAGGGTGCGTCCGGGTCGTGGCGCGTTCGGTGGCACCGCCAGCGGTGGTGGCTGCGGTCCCGGCTGCTCGCACTAAAGGCCCGCGCCGTGCGGCGCTTCCATCTCCGGGCGGGCGGATGATGAGCTGGTGACGATCTCACCTTCGCCTGGCGCGCCGCCAGGCATCGCGTCGCCCGCCGGGGCGGACCCGCTGGTCGTGGAGACGCCAGAGCAGATGCGGCTGCTGGGCGCCCGGGTCGCCGATGTCGCGCGGCCCGGGGACCTGGTCGTGCTGGCCGGCCCGCTCGGCGCGGGCAAGACCGTGCTGGTGCAGGGGATCGCCGCCGGGCTGGGCGTGCGCGGGCCGGTGACGTCGCCGACGTTCGTGCTCGCCCGCGTCCACACCGGCGGCCGGCTGCCGCTGGTCCACGTCGACGCCTACCGGCTCGGCGGCATCGCCGAGGTGGACGACCTGGACCTCGACGCGGACACCGACGTGGCGCTGACCGTCGTCGAATGGGGCGCCGGCCGGGTCGAGCAGCTCGCGCAGGAGCACCTGCGCGTCGACATCGAACGCCCCGAGGGCGAGGAGGCCGGCGAGGCGCGCCGCGTCCGCCTGACGCCCACCGGGCCCGACTGGTCGGCCCGCCTCCGCGCGCTGCTCACCGCCGACGGGCCGATCGGCTGACCAGTCGCCCGTCCGCCCGCGGCGCCGACCCGTTGACCGGCTGACGCGGCGGGCCACTGGGGGCGGGCCACTGGATCGGTGCGAGGCGGCACTGGTCGCGGTCCGTAGGCTGGACAGGTGTTGGTGCTCGCCCTTGACACCTCGACGCCGGCCTGCTCGGTGGCGCTCGTCAACGTAGTGGACGCTGCGCCTCGGCCCGCGGCGGTGCGTCCCCTGGCCTTTCGGCAGGTCGTCGACGCCCGCCGGCACGGGGAGCTGCTCAGCCCGCTGACGCGGGACACCCTCGTCGAGGCCGGCGTCAAGCCGGCGGATCTCGCCGGTGTCGTCGTCGGGCTGGGACCGGGCCCGTTCACCAGCCTGCGGGTCGGGATCGTCACCGCCGCCACGTTCGCGGCAGCCCTGGGCCTTCCCTGCCACGGCGTCTGCTCGCTCGACGGCCTCGGCGCGGCGACCGGCGGGCGAACCGGCGTGGTCACCGACGCGCGTCGCCGGGAGGTGTTCTGGGCGGCCTACGCCGACGGCGCGCGGATCGCCGGCCCGGCGGTCGACAGGCCGGTGCGAGCCGCCGAGCTGCTGCGCGCCGACGGAGTGGGCGACGCCACCGGGCCGGGGCTCGCGCTCTACCCGGACGCGTTCGCGGACTTCACCGCGGCTCGGGGCGGCGCCGGTGCCGGCGCCGCGGTGCCCGAATACCCGGATCCCGCGGTTCTCGCCGTCCTCGCGGCACCCGACCTGCTCGCCGGCCGTGCCCCCGGGCCGCTGACCCCGATCTACCTGCGGCGGCCGGACGTGGCCGAGCCGGGCCCGGCCAAGGCGGTGACGGGATGACCGCCGGCGGCGGGCCGCCTCCAGGCCCGCCCGCCGTCGAGCTCACCCCGCTTCGCTGGTGGCACCTGGCAGAGGTCGCCGAGCTCGAGAAGGACGTCTTCGACCTCGACCCGTGGACACCGGAGATGTTCTGGTCCGAGCTCGCTCAGGGAGCGAGCCGGTACTACGTCGCCGCCCTGGTTGGCGGTCGTATCGCCGGCTACGCCGGGCTCGCGATCACCGACGACGAGGCGTTTGTCCAGACCGTCGGCGTGCAGCCGGGCCACCGGGGGCGTGGGCTGGGCGCCCGGCTGATGGTCGCGCTGCTGCGCGAGGCGCGCCGGCGGGGGGCGCGCAGCTGCGGGCTGGAGGTACGTACCGAGAACCTGAGCGCCCGCGCCCTCTACGCCCGGCTCGGTTTCGTCGACATCGGCATACGCCGTGGCTACTACCAGCCGTCCGGCGGCGACGCCTACGTCATGCGCGCCCGCCCCATCGACACCCCCGGTTATGGTGCCCGGCTCGACGCGGCCTGGGCCGCGCTGGTCCAGAAGGACGGCGAGGCCGCCGCGGACGTGGTGAGAGCGGGCGCCACCCCGACCAGCAACCCCGTGGCCAGCAACCCCGTGGAAGGAACGACATGAGCCGGCCGACCCTGACCGGGACGATCCCGGGTACCCGGGCCCCGGGAACGCCGGTCTCGGGAGCACCGGGGCCGCTGGTCCTCGGGATCGAGACGTCCTGCGACGAGACCGGCGTCGGGCTGGTGCGCGACGGCGTGCTGCTCGCCGACGCGCTCGCCTCCTCGGTCGACGAGCACGCCCGCTACGGCGGCGTCATCCCGGAGATAGCCGCCAGGGCGCACCTGGAGGCGATGGTGCCGACGATCGAGCGCGCCCTCGCGTCAGCGGGCGCGAAGGCGTCCGACATCGACGCCGTCGCCGTCACCGCCGGCCCCGGGCTCGCCGGGGCGCTGCTGGTCGGCGTGGCGGCCGCCAAGGCGTACGCGCTCGCTCTCGGCGTGCCGTTCTACGGCATCCACCACCTCGCCGCGCACGTCGCCGTCGACACCCTGGAGCACGGCCCACTGCCGTCGCCGTCGGTCGCGCTGCTGGTGTCCGGCGGCCACTCGTCGCTGCTGCTGGTCGAGGACCTCGCGAGCGCGCCGGTGGTCTCGCTCGGCGCGACCGTCGACGACGCGGCCGGCGAGGCCTACGACAAGGTCGCCCGACTGCTCGGGATGCCCTTCCCCGGTGGGCCCCCGATCGACCGGGCGGCCCGCGACGGGTCGGCGACGATCCCGTTCCCGCGCGGCAAGGCCGGCGACGGGACCTTCGACTTCTCGTTCAGCGGGCTGAAGACGGCCGTCGCCCGCTGGGTGGAGGCGCGCCGCCGCGCGGGCGAGCCGGTCCCGGTCGCCGACGTGGCCGCGTCGTTCCAGGAGGCCGTCGTCGACGTGCTGACGGCGAAGGCGGTCGCGGCGGCGAGGAAGCACGGCGTCGAGACGTTGGTCATCGGCGGCGGCGTGGCCGCGAACAGCCGGCTGCGCGCGCTCGCCGCCGAGCGCTGCGCGGCGGCCGGCATCACGCTGCGTGTGCCGCGGCCCGGCCTGTGTACCGACAACGGCGCCATGGTCGCCGCTCTCGGCTCGCTGAAGGCGGCCGCCGGCGTCGCGCCGTCCTCGCTGGACCTGCCCGCGTCGTCAACTCTCGCGCTCTGAGCCTGAGCCTGCGGCTGACTGGCTGTGCTCGTGGCGGCCTGGGAGCGGCCAGCGCAGGAGTGGGCGGCGGACCGGGTGGGCGCGGGCGATGAGGGCGCGGATCCGCTCGTTGACCGCGTCGGGCCGCTCCAGCGGCAGCGCGTGCCCCGCGCCCTCCTCGACGGCGAGCTCGGCCTCGGGCAGGGCTTCGGCGAGCGTGCGGCTGTGCGGCAGCGGGGTCATCAGGTCGTGGTCGCCCACCATGAGCAGTGTCGGGACGTGGCGCAGCACGGCCGCGGCGGCCAGCTTGTCATGCGAGAGCAGGGTCGGCAGGAATGATCCGATCACCGAGATCGGGGTGCCGGCGATCTCGCCCTCCAGGAACTCGACCACGGACGGCGGGACGTCGGTGGTGCCGAAGCCGACCCGTCGGGTGATCGAGTACGCGAGGTCGCTGCCGCGCAGCCGGGCCCGCTCGAACAGGGACGGGGTGTGCCGCATGCCGACGGCGAGCCCGGGCAGCACCCGCCGGACCGCCGCCGTCACCCCGGCCGGGAGACCGAACGTCACCCGGGCGAGATCGCCGGCGCTGGTCGACAACAGCGCCACCGCGATCACCCGGTCGTCGAAGAACTCCGGGTGGCGCTCGGCCAGGCCGAGGATCGTCATCCCGCCCATCGAGTGGCCGATCAGCACTACCGGCCCGGTCGGCACCGTCGCCGCGAGCACGGCGTACAGGTCGTCGGCGAGCTGGTCGATCGTGCAGCGCGACACCTCCGACGGCCCGGAGCGGCCGTGGGCCCGCTGGTCGTAGAACACCATCGGACCGAGGTCCGCCAGCGCCCGCTGCTGGAAGCACCACGAGTCGGCGGTGTTGCAGAACCCGTGGACGAACACGAATGTCGGGCCGTCCGGCGCCGAACGGCGCCGACGCGCCCGTCGTGTCCAGGCCGCAGTGTGGTGCGAGCCGTCGCCGTCGCCGTCACCGTCACCGTTGCCGTCGCCGTTGGCCCTCGCCCCCGGGTCCTCGTGGCCGGCGGTGGCCGAGGAGTCGGCGCTGGCCGCCTGCCGGGCGTTGCTCGCGGCGGCGACGTCGTCCAGGCCGCTCACGACGACGTGCAGCGGGACGCCGTCGGTCGCGATCACGGTCGTGGCCCGGCCGGCGAGGGGGCCCGGCCGGTGCTCGACGGGAACGTCCGGCAGGGCCCTCGCGCGCCGGACCGCGTGCCGCTCGGCGATCAGGCCGGCGGCGATCACCGCGCCGGCCAGGCCCAGACCGCCGCCCGTCCGCCGGACGGTCTTCGACCCTGCCACGGTGCCCATCAGGTCGACGGCACCCGTCGCCGCGCCCCGCGCGAGACCGCCGACCCCCGTCGCCGCGCCCGCCACCCGCCCACCTCGCCGCTCGTCGACCCACATGGTTATCGACCGGTCGTGACCGGCCCGCACCCGATGATGCACCGGTGAGTACCCCGCTATCCGCCCACCGAGGCATCAACCGGGCCATCGGGCCGAATTCCTACCCGGCGGCGCTCCTGAGGACACGCGCGATCGCGGCGGGAAGCGCCACGGGGAGATCCGCGGCCGACAGCGGGTGGGGGGCGAGCTGACCGGCCACGCCGTGCAGGTAGGCGGCGACGCTGGCGGCGTCGAGAGCGCCGAGACCGGTGGCGAGCAGGGAGCCCGCCAGGCCGGTGAGGACGTCGCCCGTGCCGGCGCTGCCCAGCCAGGGTGTGCCGGTGGTGTTCACCCGAGTGGCACCGTCCGGCCCGACGATGAGCGTCCGGTTGCCCTTGAGCAGCACGGTCGCGCCCAGGGCCGCGGCCGCGCGGCGGACCGTGCCGAGCCGGTCGTCGGCCAGCTCACGCCGGGTCCCGGCGGCATCCCAGCCGAGCGCGGTCGCGGTGAGCCGGGCGAACTCGCCCTCGTGCGGCGTCAGCACCACCGGCCCGGCGCGCCGGGCCAGGACGTCCCGCCCGGTGGACCGGGCGGCGCCGCCCCCGCCGCCCCCGGTGAAGCCCGCGGTGAAGCCGACGCCGACGCCCGCGCCGGCCCGGGCGGGGAAGCCGGCGGCGAACGCGTCGGCGAACGGGTCGAGGGCGCCGGCGTCGAGCAGCAGCGGCACGTCGGTGGCGACGAGGGCATCCAGCAGACGGCGCGCGGCCGCGTCGGGCACGACCCCCGGGCCGAACGCCCAGGCCTGGACCCGACCGGCCGCGAGCATCGCGTCGGCGTCACCCGGCTCGATGACGGTCACCACCGTCTCCGGGTGCGCGCCGCGCACATGCTCGGCCGCCCGCGCCTCGGCGACGACCCGCAGGTAGCCGGCGCCGCCGCGCAGCGCCCCGCCGGTCGCGAGCACGGCCGCTCCGGGGTACCGGTCGCTGCCGCCGACGAGGCCCAGCACGCCGCGCGTGTACTTCGAGTCCGCCGGCCCCGGTGCGGGCAGCAGGGCGGCGACGTCCGCGTCGTCGAGCGCGACCAGGTCGGGGGCGGGCAGGCCCAGGCCGATGTCGACGAGCGCCAGCTCCCCGGCGTGCGCGGCACCGTCGCCGAGCAGCAGGCCGCGCTTGTACGTCCCGAACGTCACGGTCAGGGCCGCCCGGATGGCGGTGCCCGGCGCGGCCCCGGTGTCGGCGTCGACCCCGCTCGGCACGTCGACGGCGATCGTCCGCTCGGGCGGCGTGAGCTCGGCGAGCCGGGCGTGCGCCGCCCGCAGGCCGCCCCGCCCGCCGATCCCCAGCAGCCCGTCGAGGACGAGGTCGGCCCTCGCCAGCAGCGCGGCGACCGTGGCGTCCGGCAGCGCCTCGGAGCCGTCCTCGGTCGGCTCGGCTGGGACCTCGCCCGGCGCGGCGACGGGGTGCAACCGGCCGCCGGCGGCGAGCAGCGCCGCCGTACCTTCCAGGTGGGTCCGGCCAGGGGCCAGCGCGTCCACCCGGGCGCCGCGGGCGGCGAGGCGCGCACCAGTCCACAGCGCGTCCCCGCCGTTGTCCCCGCCGCCCGCGAGCACCACGACGCGGCTTCCGTACACCCGCCGGCCGAGGCGGCGCACGGCGTGGCTGAGCAGCCCGTGCACCGCCCGCTGCATGAGCGCCCCCGGCGGCAGGCCTTCCAGCAACGGAGCCTCGGCGGCGCGCACCTGCGCCACGGTATGAGCAGCACGCATGCCGCCCATCCTGCCCCGCGTCGGCGCCCTTCAGGCGCCCGTCACCACGTACTGCCCAGGAGCGCCTCGGCCACCAGGCGCAGCCCCGCCAGGTCGCCGGGCGCCGCCGGCGCGCGAGCCGGATCGCCGTCGTCGCTCGCGGGGGCGCACACGCTGGCGCGGACGATCCGGTTGCCGGCCCGGGCGACCAGCAGGCCAGGGAAACTGGCCGCTTCGTCGCCGAGGCCCCCGACCGCCGCGAGGCCAACGGGCGGGCGGTTGGACAGGAAGCCACATTGATCCACGGTGGCGGTCGAAAATGAAAATGCCTGCTTCCACGCGGCGAACTCGGTACGTGCCGCCGTTTCGTCCGCCATCGTGGCGCCCACGAGGATGACGGCGCCCAGATCCGTGGACGCGGACGGGAGCCGCCACGAGCAGATCGCCGTCTCCCGCGTGCCAGGGGTGTCCGTGTTCTGGTTCGCCCCGGCGCTGAACCGGGCGGTGCTCCGTGCCGTCACGCCCACCGAGTCCAGCGCCGCGATGACCTCGGAGGTGGACGCGAGCGGGCACACGGGAGTGGCCGGATAGGGCATGGCCGGTTCGGTCCGCCGGTCCAGCTGCCATCGTCCGGTGACGTAGCGGACGGGGAGACCGGTCTGGTCCGCCGTCGTCGTCTCGAAGGACGGCTGGTCGGGATTGTCGGCCGCGGTGCCGGGGCGCGCGCCGTCCGGGCCGACGGTGACCACCTCGCGCTCATCGCCGGCCAGCAGCTCGACCTCGACCCGCCAGCGGCAGTCACAGGTCGACGTCGTCGTGGTGACCGGGAACGACGCGGTCGTGCCGGGCGCGATCGGCAGAGCCTGCTCTCCTGACGTGGCGACGACCGGGTCCTGGGTGGTGGCCAGGCGGTAGTCCAGGCTCAAACTCACCTCGGCCGCCTCGCATTGTTGGCGGACTTCCGTCGGTGATCCCGGCATATCGGCGCGCTGGGGCGGCCCGGCGCCCAGGTGCGGGGTGACCTGGGGAGATCGCCCGTCCACCCCTTGGAAGACAATTCGGCCGTGGACTCCTCTCCGGCGGTGGACCGGCTGGTCGACGCGGTGCGCGCGGCCCTGGCCGCGGCGGCCGACCCGGTGAAGGCGCCGGGGATGCAGGCCTACATGAAGTCCTCGATGCCCTACCTCGGCGTCCCGAAGCCGCCGAGGGAGCTGGCGCTGCGGCCCGTCTTCGCCGCGCACCGGCTGGAGACGATGACGGACTGGCGGACGGCGGCGCTGCGGCTCTGGCGCGACGCGGGCTTCCGCGAGGAGCGCTATGCCGCGATCACGCTCACCGGTCACCGGCCCTACCAGGTGTACTGGACCCCGGCGGCGCTGCCCGTCTACCAGGAGATGATCGTCACTGGTGCCTGGTGGGACTACGTCGACGAGCTCGCCTCGCGCCGCATCGGCCCGCTGCTGGCCGCGAGCCCCGAGGCGCTGCGACCGGTGATGCTGCGCTGGAGCCGCGACCCCGACCGCTGGCTGCGCCGCACGTCGATCATCTGCCAGCTCGGCGCGAAGAAGAACACGGACCTGGACCTGCTCTACGCCTGCATCGAGGCGAACCTCGACGATCCGGACTTCTTCCTCCGCAAGGCCATCGGCTGGGCGCTGCGGCAGTATGCCTGGACGGACCCCGACGAGGTCCGCCGCTACGTCGCGACGCGGGTTGATCGACTCTCCCCGCTCTCCAAGCGGGAGGCTCTGCGTAATGTCGGCGCTTAGCCACGCAATGGTGAGCCGTTGTTACCTGACGGCTCCGAAGCTACGTAGGGTCGACAGATGGCGTCGCCTACATCGCGCCCAGCGGTGCTGAGCGCCCCGAGGTCGCCGCGTGGCGCCCTAGTTCAGTCAGAAGCCGTTGGGGTCCCCGTGGATTCGATCCGCCCCGGCGGATCGAATCCACGGGGCTATGCCTAGTTGGCCAGCGACCGACCCCCGACTTCCGCGGCGGCCAGGGCGGACGGCCTCTCGAACGTACGATCGAGGAATCATGAGCACCCTTTTCGACGACATGGTCCCTGGCGCGGGTGCCCCTGGCGCGGGTGGCTCCAATGCGGGTGCCCCGGCGGGCGATGCGGCCTACGAGCCGTACGACCCGTACGACATGTTCGCGCCCGGAGTGCTGGCCGCTGCCCCGGTCACCCCGCCCGGCGCCGAGGGCCGCCGGCCGGCACCGCGACTGGACCCGGACGCGCTGCTGGCCGAGCTGAATCCGCAGCAGCGCGCCGCCGTGGTGCACGAGGGCGCTCCGCTGCTGATCGTCGCCGGCGCCGGCTCCGGCAAGACCAGGGTGCTCGCTCACCGGATCGCCTACCTGCTCGCCGCCCGCCAGGTGCACCCCGGCGAGATCCTCGCGATCACCTTCACCAACAAGGCCGCGAACGAGATGAAGGAGCGGGTCGGCGCGCTCGTCGGCGGCCGGGTGCGGGCCATGTGGGTCAGTACCTTCCACTCGGCCTGCGTGCGGATCCTGCGCAGCGAGTCGAAGCGGCTCGGGTTCGGCTCCTCGTTCTCGATCTACGACGCCGCCGACGCGCAGCGGCTGATCACCCTGGTCTGCCGCGATCTGGATCTCGACTCCAAGCGCCACCCGGCCCGGGGGCTCGCCGCCCAGATCAGCACGCTCAAGAACGAGCTGATCGACCACGAGACCGCGCAGGCCAAGGCGGCCAGTCACCCCGAGCGAACGGTCGCCGAGGTGTACGCCCTCTACCAGCGCCGGCTGCGCGAGGCCAACGCGCTGGACTTCGACGATCTGATCATGACGACGGTGAACCTGCTGCAGGCGTTTCCCGACGTCGCGGAGCACTACCACCGCCGGTTCCGCCACGTGCTCGTCGACGAGTACCAGGACACCAACCACGCCCAGTACACGCTCATCCGCGAACTCGTCGGCGGCTCGGTCTCGACGGCGGGGCGGGCGGCCGACGAGGGCATGCCGGGGCAGGCCGAGCTCTGCGTCGTCGGCGACGCCGACCAGTCGATCTACGCGTTCCGCGGCGCGGACATCCGCAACATCGTCGAGTTCGAGCAGGACTTCCCGGCCGCGAAGGTCGTCCTGCTGGAGCAGAACTACCGCTCGACCCAGACCATCCTGTCCGCGGCCAACGCCGTCATCGCCCGCAACAGCCAGCGCAAGCCGAAGCGGCTGTGGTCGGACGCCGGCGACGGTGAGAAGATCGTCGGCTTCGTCGCCGACAACGAGCACGACGAGGCCGCGTTCGTCGCCGAGGAGGTCGACAAGCTCACCGACGACGGCCACGCCCGCCCGGCCGACGTCGCCGTCTTCTACCGGACCAACGCGCAGAGCCGGGTCTTCGAGGAGATCTTCATCCGCGTCGGCCTGCCCTACCGGGTCGTCGGCGGCGTGCGCTTCTACGAGCGCAAGGAGATCCGCGATCTGCTCGCCTACCTGCGGGTGCTGGCGAACCCGTCGGACACGGTCAACCTGCGCCGCATCCTCAACGTGCCCCGGCGCGGGATCGGCGACCGGGCGGAGGCGATGCTCGGCGCGTTCGCCGAACGGGAGCGCATCCCGTTCGCCGAGGCGCTCGGCCGGGTCGGCGAGGTACCGGGGCTGGCGACCCGCTCCGCCAAGGCCATCCGCGAGTTCGCCGCCCTGCTCGACGAGCTGCGCGAGACCGCCGACGGTGACCTGGTCGGGACGGCCGAGGCCATCCTCGACCGGACTGGCTACCTCGCCGAGCTGGTCGCCGAGGACACCGTCGAGGCCCAGGGCCGGGTGGAGAACCTCCAGGAGATGGTCGAGGTCGTCCGGGAGTACGTCCAGCGGTTCCCCGAGGGCACGCTCGCCGGCTTCCTCGAGCAGGTCTCGCTCGTCGCCGACGCCGACCAGATACCTTCCGACGACGGCTCGGACGGCGTCGTCACGCTGATGACGCTGCACAGCGCCAAGGGCCTGGAGTTTCCGGTGGTCTTCCTCACCGGGCTCGAGGACGGCATCTTCCCGCACCTGCGCACGCTCGGCGACCCGACACAGATGGAAGAGGAACGCCGGCTCGCGTACGTCGGGATCACCCGCGCCCGCCAGCGCCTGTACCTGACGCGCTCGCTGGTCCGCAGCGCCTGGGGCCAGCCCGCCTACAACCCGCCGTCGCGCTTCCTCACCGAGGTGCCCGAGTCCCTGCTGGACTGGCGCCGCCTCGCCCCCGCCCCGGCGAGCCCCAGCGGCGGGTTCGGCGGTGGCTTCGGCGCGGGCGGTGGCTTCGGGGGTGGTGGCTTCGGTGGCGGGGGCCGCGGCGCGGGCGGGGCCGGCGCCGCGAGCGGTTCCCCGTCCGGGCAGGCCCGTTCCCGCCCGGCCAGCCGCCCGATCATCCAGCTCTCGGCCGGCGACCGGGTCACCCACGACGTGTTCGGCCTCGGCGTCGTCATCGCCACCAGCGGCGTCGCCGAGTCCTCCCAGGCCAAGGTCGACTTCGGCGAGGGCACCGGCACGAAGGACCTCCTCCTGCGCTACGCCCCCCTCACCAAGCTCTGAGGCTCTTCGGCCACCGAGGTCAGCTACCAAAAGCCCGGCCGCGGCGCCGTCTCAGCGGGCGCGGGCGGCCGGGATGGTGGCCGCGGTGGCCAGGGTGGTGACACGCTCGGCGGTGGCGAGATCGAGGTTGCCGCCGGAGAGGACCACCGCGGTCTGGCCCTGGGCGAGGTCCGGGTGGCGCAGCAGCGCGGCCACGCCCGCCGCGCCGGCCGGTTCGACGACGTGCCCACCGGTGCGGCGCAGCAGCACCATCGCCTCCCAGAACGCGTCCTCGTCGACGGTCACGACGTCGTCGAGCAGGGACGCGGCGAGCGCGAGCGTGAGCCGGCCGGGGGTGCGCACCGCCATCCCGTCGGCCACGGTGTCGGCGGCGAGCGACAGCGGCCGACCCGCGTGGAACGAGTCGGCGAAGGCGGGGGCGCCCTCCGCCTGCACGCCGATGACCCTGGTGTCCGCGCCGCGGGCCGCCAGGGCCGCCGCTATCCCGGTCACGAGACCACCGCCGCCAACACCGACGATGACGGTACGCAGGCCGGGTACCTGCTCCAGGAGCTCCAGCCCGACCGTGCCCTGGCCGGCGATCACGGCCGGGTCGTCGAACGGGTGGACCATCAGCCGGCCGCCGTCGGCGGCGAACGCCCCGGCGGTGGCCAGCGCCGCGTCGACACCGCCGTCCACGTGCTCCACTCGGGCACCCCAGCGGCGAGTCCTGGCCACCTTGACCGGGTTGGCACCGGTCGGGACGAAGATCGTCGACTCGACGCCGAACTGGGCCGCCGCGTACGCGACGCCCTGGGCGTGGTTGCCCGCGCTGGCCGCGACCAGGCCGCGGGCCCGTCGCGACGGGTCGGCCTGCGCCACCCGGTTGTAGGCGCCGCGCAGCTTGAACGACCGGGTGTGCTGCTCGTTCTCGCACTTCAGCCAGATCGACGCGCCCGTGCGCAGGCCGAGCCCCGGATGCCTGACGACCCGGGTGAGCCGGGAGACACCGGCGAGGGTGGCGGCGGCCCGCTCGACGTCGACCGTCCGCAGCAGGGTCCCGACGTCGACGCCCTCGGGGCCGTCGTCCGGCTGGCTGGTAGTTCCCGCTACGTCGTCGGCTTGGTCGACGGGCGACGCCGGGGTCGGGGTTCCTGCCGGATCCGGGGTCCCTGCCCGATTGGCGAAGCCGATCGGGGAGGTCTGGGAGCTCGCGGAGTCGATCCGAGAGGTCCGAAACACCCCGGTCTGGCCCGGTTTTCCGGCGGGGTCGGAGGCGCGCGGCGACGGCGTTGTCGCTGCTGGCTGGGTCATCGGGGCTGCTCCTCGGGCCAAAGAGTGTGCGAAAATGATCTTTCTTCGCACACTCGGCGGCCGTGAATCAGAGTGACTGGTGGCTGGGCGGCCACCTGTGCGCCGTGGCCGCGGCAAACAAAAAAGCCCCCCGCAGACGCGGAAGGCTTGGCGCGCGGCCAGATCGTCGTGACGATCTCAGTCGCGCGCCCACGTAATGGCCATGAGGTGCCGCTGCACTCCTCTACGGTGCTCCGCCACCCCTGCGCTCGTCAAACCGGCTACCCATCGTTACTTAACAGCTACTGTAAACCGTTTACGGTAGGACACGTCCGACCCTGGGCCTTGGGTCGTGGCCCGGGACCACGGGCTCAGTGACGTCGCTGCTTGAGCCACGAGTCGCGGTCGGCGGGGAGAAGCGCGAACGGCTCGGAACGCCCGAGCTGGGCCGTAACGCGGTAGTGGCGATGGTCAAGAGTGAACAGCGTCCGGGCGCCGTACCGGGCGGCAAGTGCGACGTTGAGGCAATCCGTGGCGCCGAGTTTCAGGTCCTCGTAGCGGGTGTTGATGGTGACGACGGTGTTGATGTCGTCGGTATCGCTGGCCGCCAGTTCCCACGAGCCTCGGGCGACGTCGGTCAGAAACCGGTTCGCGGCCGCAAGGCCGAACCGGGTGGTGAGCAGGTAGTCGGCCTCGGCGATGACCATGTGCGAGACCAGCATCGGACGCTGGATACGCTTAATGATCTCCGTGCAGGCGGCATGGTCGGCCGCGTGTGTGTCGATGGACGCGAGGATGGCGCTCGTGTCCGCGATGATCACTCGCCGAATCCTCGGAGCTCCTCGGCGGCGCGAGCCGCCCAGTCCGGGTCGCCGCTGTCGACGAACCCTACAGACGGCCGCGTCCATTCCCGAACGCGGACCGGAACCATCCTCGCGATCGGCTCGCCGCGATCGGTGATCGTGATGCTCTCGCCGGCTCGGACCCTGCCCAGGACCTGGCTGGTGTGGTGCGACAGATCGCGAATTCCGACCGTGTGCTCCTCGTCATCCTCGTCGTCGGCATCATCAACATCTCGGGCCGGCCTCGCCATGTGGTAACTGTAGGCCCAATGTGACCACATTGGCGAGGCCGGGTCTCGGCGGCAAAACAGGGCGGGAGTGACGGGCGCGAAGCGCCCGTCACTCCTCTACTCCCATTCGATGGTGCCCGGGGGCTTGGAGGTGATGTCGTAGACGACGCGGTTGACCTGGGGGACCTCGTTGACGACGCGGTTGCTGATGCGTTCCAGCACGTTCGCCGGCAGCCGCGCCCAGTCGGCCGTCATCGCGTCCTCGCTGGTCACCGCGCGCAGCACGACCGGATGGCCGTAGGTGCGCTCGTCGCCCTGGACGCCCACCGAGCGCACGTCGGCCAGCAGGACGGCGAACACCTGCCAGATCTCGCGCTCGAGCCCCGCGCGGCGGATCTCGTCGCGGATGATCTGGTCGGCGGCGCGCACGATGTCCAGCCGTTCCTGGGTGACCTCGCCGATGATCCGCACGGCGAGCCCCGGGCCGGGGAACGGCTGGCGCCAGACGATCTCCTCGGGCAGGCCGAGCTCCTCGCCGAGCCGGCGCACCTCGTCCTTGAACAGCGTCCGCAGCGGTTCGACCAGGCCGAACTGGAGGTCCTCCGGCAGCCCGCCGACGTTGTGATGCGATTTGATCTTCGCGGCGTCCGGCGAACCTGACTCGATCACGTCCGGGTACAGGGTGCCCTGGACGAGGTACTCGATGCGGCTGCCTGCGGCCTCCGCGCGGGCGTCGAGCTCGCGGGCGGCCTCCTCGAAGACCCGGATGAACTCGCGTCCGATGATCTTGCGCTTCTGCTCCGGGTCGGTGACCCCGGCCAGTGCCGCGGCGAAGCGGTCCGCGGCCTTGATGTGCACCAGCTCGACGCCGGTGGACGCGACGAAGTCACGCTCGACCTGCTCGGCCTCACCGGCGCGCAGCAGGCCGTGGTCGACGAAGACGCAGGTGAGCGCGTCGCCGATCGCCCGGTGTACGACCGCGGCCGCGACCGCGGAGTCCACGCCGCCGGACAGCGCGCAGATCAGCTTCGCGTCGCCGACCTGGGCGCGCACCGCGGCGACCGCCTCGTCGACGATGTTGACCATCGTCCAGGCGGGGCGGGCGCCCGCGCCGTGCAGCAGGAACCGGCGCAGCACCTCCATGCCGTGCTCGGTGTGCAGCACCTCGGGATGGAACTGCACGCCGAACAGCCCGCGCCGCACGTCCTCGAACGCGGCGACCGGGGTCGACCGGGTCGACGCGGTGAGGTCGAAACCGGTGGGTGCCGCGGTGACGGCGTCGCCGTGCGACATCCAGACCTGCTGCTGGATCGGCAGGCCGTCGAAAAGCACGCCGGGGCTGGTGACGGCCAGCTCCGTCGCCCCGTACTCGGCGGTGCCGGTGCGTTCGACGGTTCCGCCGAGGGCCTGCGCCATCACCTGATGGCCGTAGCAGATGCCGAGCACGGGGATGCCAGCGTCGAACAGCGCCGGATCCACCCGGGGCGCGCCGGGGGAGTACACGGACTTGGGGCCGCCGGAGAGGATCACGGCGGTGGGGCGGCGGGCGAGCAGCTCCGACACCGGGGTGTTCCAGGGGACGATCTCGGAGTACACGTGGCACTCCCGCACCCGGCGCGCGATCAGCTGCGCGTACTGGGCGCCGAAGTCGATGACCAGGGCGGTGTCATAGCCGGCTCGGCCGGCCGAGGGTGCGCTCACCTCCCAAGTCTACGGAGGCGCGCCCGCGGCGGGTCTTCGCGGACGCGTTGCCGCGATGTCTGGCCATCAGCCGGGGTGGCGGCGAGAGTTGGATCGGAATGTCGAGATTGGCTGGAGCCCCGACCATCCGTATCTGACATGGGACGTTCGGCGACCAGTTTGGGCCTTTGACGGGGAGGAAGTTCCCGTGGCGCCCAGACCACCCCATACTGTTACCGATCTGTGTCGTGGCCGGCGAAGCGGTCGCATCGTGGATGACCCGTGGGTAAGCGGGTGGTGACGCACGTGACATCGACCCTCGGGCTCGGACCCGTCTGGGGTGTCGTCAGGCCTCATGACACTCGCATCAGGGGCACAACTCGTGGCTTCCTAGAACATGGCGTAAGGTAGCCGCCTTTCACGCGCTAACTCGGTACCGCTATGGTGCCGACCGAGGGACATCCGGTCCGATACCGGGCCATCCTGGGAGTGCCCTGTTCCGGGAGGCCGGCGGAGAGGTTGCGAAGTACGTGCGCAGACAACCGATGGCCAGCAGCACGGGCCTCGCCGCGGACTCGATGCCGGTGCCGGCACCGGGTTCCCCCGTTGTGGACGACGGGGGTCACGGCGAGCGGCCCGCCGCGGCCCGACCCCCCGACGACGGCAACGGGACGCGCGCTCGCGGTGGCGTCCTGACCAGCCCGACGAGCTGGCGGGTCCGTACCAAGCTGATCGCGATCCTCGCGATCCCGGTCGTTGCGATCATCGTCAACGCGCTGATCGACGCGAGCTCGGTGCTCACCAGCACCCGTGACATCAACCGGGTGTCCAACCTGGTCACCATCAACCGGGCGGCCATCGAGCTGACCTACGAGCTCGAGCGCGAGCGCACCTTCACCGTCGACTATGTCGCGGCCCAGCTGAGCCCGCGGAAATCGACAGCCACCCTCGACCCGGTCAAAGCCCGTCGTACAGACGTCGACCGTGCCTACAAGGGTTATCAGGATGTCGCCGAGGGCAAGCGCGGGACTTTCGGTGACCAGGTAAACGAGGCGCTCGACGCCGTCGCCCTGCAAATGCAAAACCTGAACACCAAGCGCGACGTGCTGGTGAAGATGACCGAGCCGGCCTCCGTGATGGAGGCCTATGACGCCGTCATCGAGCCGCTCACCGACCTGGTCGCCCTCATCCCGCAGGGCAACGACGACCGTGAGCTCGACAGCTCCGTCGAGGCGACGACGCACCTCGTGCGCGCCACCGACATGCTGGCCCAGCAGCAGGCGCAGATCGAGATCTACCTGTCGTCGCAGCTACCGTTCAACAACGAGGACTTCCGCGCGGCGCTGAGTCTCGACTCCCAGCGCGGCACCGAGCTGGACGAGTTCGCCAAGGCGGCGACGCCCGAGCAGCTGGCGCTGTTCACGTCGACGGTCAACCAGCGCACCAACGGTGACGTCATCAAGACGCAGCAGTACACCGCCCTGGTGCTGAACGCGCTGCCGGACCGGCCGCTCACCGGCGACCAGGGGACGCTTACCGGCGTCAACGGCATCGACCAGACGAAATGGCTGCAGAACACCCGCGCCAACATCGAGCTGAACTACGACGTCGTCGACAAGCTGTTCAGCCAGATCGACAGCCGGGTCGACAACCTGCGCGGTGACATCCAGCGGCGCGCGCTCCTGTCGGCGCTGTTCACCGTCCTGATCCTGGCCGCCGCCCTCGTCATCACCCTGATCGTGGCGCAGTCGCTCATCCGCCCGCTGTTCGCGCTGCGGACCGCGGCGCTCGACATCGCGGACCGGCGCCTGCCGGAGGCCGTCCGGCGGATCCGAGACTCGTCCGAACAGGTGATCGACGACGAGATCGAAACGGTCGGTATCGATACCGACGAGGAGATCGGCGAGGTCGCGCGCGCGTTCGACCAGGTCCACCGCGAGGCGGTCAAGCTCGCGTCCGAGCAGGCGGTCCTGCGGAACAACGTCAACGCGATGTTCGTGAACCTCTCCCGGCGAAGCCAGGGCCTCGTCGAGCGTCAGCTCCGGCTGATCGACGACCTGGAGAACCGCGAGCAGGACCCGGACCAGCTGTCCAACCTGTTCAAGCTGGACCACCTCGCGACCCGTATGCGACGGAACAACGAGTCGCTCCTGGTCCTCGCCGGCACCGACACCGCCCGCCGCTGGACCCACCCCGTCCCGCTCAACGAGGTGGTCCTCGCGGCCATCTCCGAGGTCGAGCAGTACACCCGGGTCAAGCAGACCAACGCGGCGCCGGTGTCCATCGCCGGTAACGGTGTCAGCGACGTCGTCCACCTCATCGCCGAGCTGCTGGAGAACGCCACGGCGTACTCCCCGCCGGCGACGGACGTCGTCGTCACCAGCCACTCCCTCGGCCCCGGCGCCGGCGCGATGATCGAGATCGTCGACCAGGGCATCGGCATGCCGGCCAAGGACCTGGAGCGGATCAACGAGCGGCTCGCGAACCCGCCGGTCGTGGACGTCTCCGTGTCCCGGACGATGGGTCTGTTCGCCGTCGGCCGGCTGGCCAGCCGGCACGGCATCCGCGTCCAGCTGCGCGAGTCGCCGTCACGCGGCATCACCGCCGTCATCCGGTTGCCAGCCAAGCTGGTCACCGGGGACGGCGCCGGCGGTACCAGCCCGGCCGCCCCCCGGCCGGCGGCGATCGGCCGGACCGGTGAGGCCCCCGCTCGGCCGGCCCAGGCGTTCGGTGCCTTCGGGCCCCCGCCCGCCGGCCGGCCGGAGCTCGGTAGTGGTTCCGTCCCGACCCCGCAGACCGGTCCGCAGCGCCAGCCGGCCTACGGCGGCCCACAGCAGTACGGTCCGCCGACGACCGGCGCCGATGGTGGGCGTGGCGGTCCTCGGCAGCACCCGGACGATCTGCTCGAGGAGATGGGCGACCGGGACCGGTTCGCGCCACCTAGCGGCCCGCTTCCGGCCCTGACCTCGAGGCAGACCCCCCCGACCCCGGGCCCCGCCGATCCGGCGGGACCCCCGGACGCCAGCCGGTTCGGGCCACCGCCGCTGGCGCTCGGTCCGGGCGGACCCCAGCAGCGCGACGGCGCGCCCTCGGGCCCGATGACCGGCCCGCTGCCGAGCCGGGAGCCGGCCAGCCGGTACACCGAGCAGGACACACAGCGGCTCGGGTCGAACCCGTTCACCAACGGGCAGCCGGTGGCCAGGTCCGGTCAGCGGCCGGGCGTCGACGGTCCCGACCGGGCGGAGCAGCCCGGCGGCCCGGCGACCGGCCCGCTGGACACGCGCGGCCCGCGGGATGACTGGAACAGCGGGTTCCAGCGCCCGGCCGCGCCGGAGTCCCCGGGCCAGACCGGCCCGATGCCTCGCCAGACCGGCCCGATGGCCCGCCAGGGTGGTTACGGGTCGAACGGCGCCGGCGGCGGTTACCGACCACCGGAGCAGCCTCCCCAGAGCTACGCCGAGCCGCGGGACTACGCGGACAAGCGCGACTACGCGGGTCAGCAGGCGGACTACTCGGGCCCGCAGGAGAACGTCTTCGCCAGGCCGCCACACCGGCCCGAGCCGGATCCGGTCGACGTGCCCCAGCCTCGCTGGGAGGAGCGGCCGGCCGCGGCGACGGGTGGCTACCCGCGGCCGCAGGCCGAGGACACCGGCGAGATCTACCTCGGCGACGGCGAGGACCTGGACACCACGCCGATCTTCGACTCCGTCTCCGCCTGGTTCCAGCGCCGCTCGCCCAGCGACGAGGTCCGCGCCGTTCCCACGGCGCCGGACCCGGTCGTCGAGGCGACGCCGCCGCCCGCGTTCACCGCGCCGCGGGCATCGGCGGGCATGCGCATCATGGGCAACGGGGCGGGCAACGGCACCACGGATCACCCGATCCAGCGTCAGGAGCCGGCGCCGGCGCCGGCCGCCGTGCCGGTCCGGCCGGCGGCGGCCATGCGGACGCCGGCGCCGGACTCCGGGTACCGCCAGCCCGCCGCGTACGCCGACAACGGTTCGAACGGCTCCGCGACTGGCCCTCGGCCCGTCCAGGCGCCCGTGGAACCGCTGCCGAGGCGCGGTGGCGCAGACAACTCGGGCGGCTGGGAGTCGGCCGGCGACGCCGGCTGGCAGGCGGCCGAGGTGCTGCGCCAGCCCGGTGGGTCGGACACGTCCACGACCAGGGCTGGGCTGCCGGTGCGGGTGCCGATGAGCAACCTGGTGCCCGGCTCGGCCGAGCCGGCAAGCAATCGCAAGGCGGCCCCGCCACGGCCAGCCGACGAGGCAGCCAGGTCCCCCGAGGCGGTAGGCGGGCGTCTTGCCAGCTTCTACCAGGGTGTCCGGCAGGGACGGGACATGGGTGCCGAGACAAGAAGCGCCCGCCGTGACGGGCAGGAGGAACGGTGAGACCGGTGAGCGCAGCGGCGCAGAACCTGAACTGGCTGATCAACAATTTCGTCGACCGGGTTCCAGGTGTCGCGCACACCGTCGTCGTGTCGGCCGACGGTCTGCTCCTCGCGGTGTCGGACGGGTTTCCACGCGACCGGGCGGACCAGCTGGCGGCCGTGTCGTCGGGCCTCGTCAGCCTGACGCAGGGCGCGGCCCGGGTCTTCGAGGCCGGGATGGTCACCCAGACGGTCGTCGAGATGGAGCACGGGTTCCTGTTCATCATGGCGATCAGCGACGGGGCGAGCATGGCGGTGCTGGCCGCGCCGTCGTGTGACATCGGCCTGGTGGGCTATGAGATGGCGCTGCTCGTGCACCGGGCGAAGGACGTACTCACGCCGCAGCTGCGCCAGGAGCTGCAAGGGACGCTCCCGCGATGAGCGAGGGCACGGCCGCCCCGGACCAGTCCGGCGCTAGCGGGCCACCGGGCGCGCGGAAACGGTCCGCCCGCGCGCGCCCGGTGGCTTCTGTCCCCGGAGTTACCACGAGGGAGTCAGCGTGAGTGACATGGGTGGGCCGCCCGGACCGGTGGTCCGGCCGTACGCCATGACCGGAGGGCGAACCCGGTCGCGTTACGAACTCGCCATCGAGGCGCTCGTCATCACTACCCAGTACGGCGAGGAACGCGCGATCGGCCTCAGCATTGAGCAGCAGTCCATCGCTGCGATGTGCCGTCAGGTCCGGTCCGTGGCGGAGATCGCCGCCGGCCTGCGGGTGCCCCTCGGGGTCGCCAGGGTGCTGGTCGGTGACATGGCGGACGAGGGCTTCGTCCGCGTACACCAGCAGCCGGACCGCGACGAGGCACCGGATCTCGCGTTGCTCGAAAGGGTTCTCAGTGGCCTACGAAAGCTCTGACAACAGAAGGGTCAACTCCTCGGTCGCGACCACCTCGGTCAAGATCGTGGTTGCCGGCGGTTTCGGCGCAGGGAAGACCACTTTTGTGGGCTCTGTATCGGAAATCGTCCCGCTTCGTACTGAAGCGGTCATGACCGAGGCTGGCGCGCACGTCGACGACCTGACTCACCTGGTCGACAAGACCACGACCACGGTGGCGATGGACTTCGGCCGGGTGTCGCTGGACGAGGACCTGATCCTGTATCTGTTCGGAACGCCGGGACAGTACCGGTTCTGGTTCATGTGGGACGACATCGTCCGCGGTGCGATCGGCGCGATCGTGCTCACGGACACCCGCCGGCTCGCGGACTGCTTCGCCGCCGTCGACTACTTCGAGCAGCGCCAGCTGCCGTTCGTCATCGGGTTGAACTGCTTCGACGGGGTGCTGCGGCACTCGATCGAGGACGTGCGTGAGGCGCTGCAGATCGGGCCGTCGGTTCCGATCATCACCTGTGACGCGCGCAACCGCGACTCGACCAAGAGCGCGCTGATCGCGGTCGTCGAGCACACGATGTCCCGGGCCGCCCTGCGCGCCTAGGACGACGACGCCGGCAACACGAAGGGGGAGGGCATCGCGCCCTCCCCCTTCGCGTGCCTTCGTATGCCTGGGCGGCGGCACAGAGCCGCTGAACTGACGAGCACGACGAGAAGCCGTCCTCGGCGAGCTGGTCTTCGCCGAGGACGGCTTTCTCGTGCGTGCGACGGCTTAGGCGTCCTGGTTGAGCTGCCTGAGGCTGCCGGTGTTCGGGATGTTCCCGTTACCAGAGTTGTTGATCTGCTCCAGGTCGAACGTGAACGTGTCCGCGTGCCAGCGCCACTGGCCGCCGTTCAGCGGAAGCGTGGCGACGTTCTGCGGCACGTCCCTGCGGGCGCCGAACTTCACGTCGCCGACGATGGTGCGGGCGGTGAAGTTGTTCTTCAGGACGTCCGCGATCGCCTTCTTGTCGTCGAGGGAGTTCACCTTGGCCAGCGCCTGCGCCGCGACGTCGAACAGCGCGAGCGAGGTGCCGAGCTGCTGCGACCATCCCTGGCCGCTCGCCTTCTGGTACTGGTCGGCGAGCTGCGCCGGCGTCCAGTTGGTCAGGAAGCTGCGGGTCTGGAGGCTGCGTGACCAGAACATCTCGGTGGTCAGCGCGTCCGCGACGGTGCCACCGAGGACCTTCAGGTCGGTGTCGAACAGCACCCCCTTGGAGAGGGTGATGATCCGCGGGAAGAACTTCTGGTCGACGGCGTCCCGCTGGAACTGGATGTAGTCCGCCGCGCGGGGGATGCCGGTGACGATCTGGACGTTCTGGTCCTTGAACCGGTCGATGATGTCGGTGAAGCTCTTGGTGCCCGGCGGGTACAGGTGGTAGTCCGTGGTCCCGACCGCGTCGCCCGCGCTGGCCAGCTCGAGGTTCGTGGCCGCGAGGCTCTGCCGGAACGGCAGGCCCTGGTTCGCGAAGGTCCGGCCGTCGACGTCGTCCGGCCACAGGGCGCCGACCGTGTGGTTGCTCGGGACCTCCGCCTGCCCCCACATCGACGAGAAGGCGCTGAAGTACTCGCCCAGGCCGGCGAAGAAGTGGTAGGTCCAGGTGAACGGCTTGTTGATGTCACCGCCGCGGCCGACGAACCACGACTGCCAGGGCGCCATCGTGGAGATGCACGGGACGCCGTTGACCTCGCACTGGTCGGCGACCGGGTTGACGGTGTCCGAGGTGGCGCCCACCAGGACGATGTCCACCTGGTCGTCGGAGATCAGCTGGCTCGCCGCCTTGGCCGCCCTGGCGAAGGTCGACTGGCTGTCCCGGATGTAGATCTCGACCGGATGGGTGGTGCCGCCGACCGACAGTCCGCCGTTGCTCGTGAAGAAGTTCTTCAGGACGTCGGTCACGAACAGGTCGGCGTCGGCGAAGCTGCTGAGCGCGCCGGACTGGGGCGTCACGAGGCCGATGCGTACGGGCCGGATCTTCGAGGTCGACGAGGAGTCGGAGCCGCTGCAGGCGGCGAGCAGGCCACCCGCCGGCGCGGCGAGGGCGGCCGTGCCCGCGAGCCGCAGCAGCGCGCGCCGGTCGACGAACCGGAAACCCTGGCCACCGGCCACGACGGGCTGCCGCTGCCCGTCAGCGGCGGCGGGCGCGGCGAGGCCGTGGGCGGCGTCGACCACCGTCGTGGGGGAGGTCGTGGGGGAGGAGGCAAGCTGAGGACGGGCCGCGGCGTCGCTGCCGTCGGCTGCCTGAGAGATCGGCCGCTTTTTGCCCGTCAACCGGTCAGACCTGCGCATGGCTTCTGATCCTGCCGCACCCCGGTCTAAACCTGTCGACTGGGTCCATTTCGGTGTGGCTGGAACGGCCCGCCGCCGGTCGAGAGAACTCGCTGCGTAGTGCCGCGTGAGCATGCCGCGCCCGTATCCGACGTTTCGCGCTCTATTGGTGACTCTGAGAATCCACTAGTCGAGGGCGCAGGACATGTTGCCACCCTTGGTGACGTACACGGTGGCCTGAACTCGGGCGCCAGCCGGCCAGACGGCGATGCTGTTGCCGACCTGTCCCTGGAGTGGGCCGCTGGTGAACGCCACGGCGGCGATGACGTTGGACGCGTCATCGAACTTCGGGGTGGCGATCGTGTAGTCGCCCTGCTGTCCGTTCCACTGGTACTTCCCGCTCGTGGGCGGGATGACGAGGGCACCCGCATGGGCGCCTGGAGCGGCTCCCCCGGCCGCCGACGGCCCGGCGGTGCCCGGGGTCGCGCCCGCCGCCGCGGTGGCGCTCGCGGCGGGAGCGGCCGGAGCGGCGCCCGCCACGCAGCTGTAGGTGCCATCGACCAGCGCCTTGCCGGCCTTCGCGTCGGCGTTGGTCCCGGCGGGCGAGAGCGTGGCGCTCGCCGCGGCGCCGCTTGCGCCCGAGCGGCCGCCACCCCCGCGCCCCGCGAGCAGCACGTAGATCCCGAGCGAGACAAGCGCCACGACGACCGCGACCGTGAGGGGACCGAGCCAGCCCTGCCGGAACCACGCCAGCCGGTCGTCCGCCGCGTGGTCGCCGTCCGTGGTGGGCGGCCGCCGCGACGTTCTCTCGGCCTCGCCCAGCTCCAACGCGTCCTCGAGGTCGTCCGCGGCGAAGCGGCGTCCGGCACCGCCCGCCGGCTTTCTCGACTGGGTGGCGCCCCGGCCGGCCAGCCGGCCGCCATCGTCCGAGCCAACGGCTTCCTGGGCGCCCCTGGGCCCGGTGAGCGGGTCGAGGCCCGCCCCGGGGTCGTGCGGCCGCGGCCGTGACCCGTCCTCGCGTTGCCCGGCCCGGCCGCCACCCACGCCGGCCCCGGCCTCGAGGCCCCGCGGCGCTCCCGCCAGACCGGCCGAGCGCCCAGGGTCCGCGGGCGGCTCGTCGGATTCACCGGCGCCGCGCGACTTCCTGCCTGGACTGGTCTCGGGGCCGGTTCTGGAGCTGGTCCTCGACCCGGTCGTCGCGCCGGTCTGGTCCTGCCCACCGCGTGCCCGCCGGCCCGCCGAGCGTTCGGGAGCCCCGGGCGACGCGGCGGGCGTGACCGCCTGCAGGCTCATCGAGTCGGTCATCGGGTTCGGCGTCCTGCGCCGGTCCGCCGGCACACTGCGCATCATGCCGCGCCGCGGCAGGCTGGCAGCCGTCCTGGACAGGACGGAGGTCATCTCGACGGGCGCGGGCCGTCGCGACGCCGTCGACCGCTCGCTGGTCGACGTGCCGTGCCCGTCGGCGCCCCGAGCCTCCCGCGGCGCCGACGAGTCGGCTGGCGAGGTCCCGTCGGCGCGTGCCGTCGGCGGCGCGGGCTGGCGCCCCGTCCCAGCCCGCTCGGGCGCCGGAAGCCCGGGTGTCGGAAGCCCGGGCGCCTCCGCGGGCGTCCGCGGGCCGGTCTCTCCATCGCGGCGGCGGCCTCGCCAACCGCCACCGCGAGTCTGGGAGCCGTCCCGCGCGGACGGCACGGCCTCCGCGCCTGTTCTTCCCCACGGGACCGGCGCGGCCGTCCCCGGTGGCAGCCCGCGGTCCGCGGGCCCGGCGTCGGGACGATGCGTCCCCAGGTTCTGGTGGGCTCCGCTGAGCCCGTCGATCGGCTGCCCGGGGAACGGACCGCCGCCGGCCGGACCGCCGGTGGGCCGGCCGCCGGTGAACGGGCCGCCCGTGGCCGGGCCACCTGGTGCCGCGCCGCCGGGCAGCGGGCCACCAGGGGCCGAGGGGCGGCTGGGCATCGGGCCACTCGGCGCACCGGTCGCCTGCGAAGGACGCCGGGGCAGGCCGAGGAGGTCGCCGGTGCCCAGGGGGTCACGCGGGTCGATGACGGGCCTGCCCGCAGGCGTGCTGGCGGCGAGCTCGGGGGGCGCTGGAGACCGCGCGCCGGCCCGATCGGTGACCGGTGGAGGCGGCGAGCGCCAGCCTGTGCCCGGCGGGCCGTCGGAACTCCTCGCGGTCGCGTCCTGGGGCGGCGTCCTGGTGAACGGCGACCATCCGGTGCCGCCCGTGGGCTCGACCCCCGTGGTGGACCTCGGGTCCGTCTCGGGTACCCGCCAGGGAGACGACGGCGGCGCGGACACCCCGGCGGCGCGGTTGCCCTGCCCACCGCCAGGTGGCTGGCTCTCCCCGGGACGGGTGGGGGTACGCGGACCACCGGGTGCGCTGGCCGGCATACCCGCGCCGGGGAAGCCTGGGCCGCCTCCAGGAAAGCCCGGGCCACCCGGGCCACCCGGGCCGGGCGTTCCGGCCGTGGGCCGAGGGAGGCCCCGCGCCGGGGTGAAGAAGATGTTCGGCGCCCGCTCGTCCCTCGCCGGCGGGGGGCTGGAGCCGCCGTCCGCTCGGGACACGGGAGCCTGCGGGGCGGGAGACACCCGCGCCTGAGGAACGCCGGAGCCGGCCGGGCCACCGACAGCCACCACCCCGGCGCCGGTTCCTGGGCCGGGGGGTCCTGGAGACCTCGGCGCGGGCTCCCAGGGCGAGATGCTCCCCGCGGGTGGGTAGCCACTGCCTGGCGTGCCGGCCGAGCGGGCACGGGCGTCGCCGCCGACCCGGACGGACCCCGAGGTGCTCCCTGGGGCGGCGAAGCCCGGGGTTCCGCCACTGTTGGCGAAGCCCGCGGTTCCCGGCCGATCTCCCGGCGGGTCGGCGAAGCCCCGAGACCCTGGCGGATCGGAGACCGGGTTCCCGCCGGATCGGCGAGGTCCGGGGTCCCAGTCGGACCCGGGGCTCCTGCCCGACTGGCGAAGGCGGTCGGGGAGGTCCGGACGCTGATCGGGAACGTCCGCTGGGACGCCGCCGACGCGGGTGGTCTGAAACGGTCCTATCTGGACGGGACCGCTCGCCGGGCGGGGGCCGGGTGCCGCGGCGGCGGCACCGCTGGTCGGCGTGCCCTCCTGGCCGGTAAGTCGCGCCGACCAGGACGACGGCAACAGCGTCGGTGCCGGTGCGACGGCGGCTGGCCGGGGCAACGGCGAGGCCGCCGGGGAGGGGTAGGCGCTCGGGGAGGGGTGCGGGCTCGGCGACGGGTGTGCGGTCGCGGCCGGTGACTGCGCGGGTGGGAGATACGGCGCGGCGGGGGCCGGCGTTCCGTAGTCCCGCGCCGCGGGGCGCGCCGGGCCCGGCTGGTATCCGGCGGTCGACTCGGGGCGTTGGCTCGATGTCACCGGCGGCGGGACGACGGCCGGTGGGGCCGGCCCGACGTCGATCGCCGTGACCGACAGCCCCGTGTCCCCGCTGACGTAGGAGCTGCTCCAGAGGGAGCCGACCGCGAACGGATCGGGACTCGCGCGCGGATCGGTGGGCGCGGGCGTCCCGCTCCAGCCGGCGCCGGTCTGGGTGGCGCCGGTCTGGGTGGTGGCGGCCGGCGGATGGCCCGCCGCGAGCGGGCGCCACGCGGACTCGGGCGCGCCGGGGACGGTGGCCGTGGCGGCCTGGCCGGTATGGGACGGCGTGGGGTAGGCCGGGGTGGGGTGAGCCGGAGCGGACGGTTCGGGCGCGTTGACCCGCTCGACCGCGAAGAAGTCGTCGCGGCGGGTGGTCACCGGTGCGGCGGGGACGGCGGGCTGCTGCGCGCGCGGAACCCATTGGTGGGAAGCCGCGTCCCAGGCCCAGACGCCGTCATCGCTCAGCAAGCGGCCGTGGTCGTCGGTGGGCAACCCCTGCCCCCCTGCTCAGTGCCACGTCGCGTCTAGCGGCCGTGGAGCGTCAATGTCGTGTCTCTCGACGGCGGAACGTCACGAGTCCCGGCGAAGCCGACCAAAGGTCATCAACCAGTATGACTTGCCGCGTCCAGCGCACGAACCTGACCCACCGGGCGCCGCGCGACCCGGCCCCTACTTGAGCTTGTCGCAGGCCTGTCGGATTTCCTTGATCACCCGCTGGGCGGCGGCCGACTCCACGTCGGCGTTCAGGCGCAGGAACTCGTCCTGGCTGTAGCCGGCCTCGAGCTTGGTCAGGGTGCAGTTGCAGTAGTTCGTCATGCCGTTGTTGCCCCCGACGCAGGTGTCGAGGTAGGTCTTGCGGACCGAGGCGTCGTACTGCCGGCCGGCCGTGGTGGACGAGCCGCCAGTCGCCGCGGGCGAACCGCCGTCGTCGCCGGTCGCCTTCAGCAGCAGGATGACAGCGACCAGCACCACGACCAGCGCCGCCGCGCCGAAGACGAGAACCCGGCCACGGCCCGTCCTGAGCCTGCCGACGAGACCGCCGCCGTTCTCCCGGCCGTCGTCCTCGTCGTCGTCATCGTCGTCATCGAGGACGTCCTCGTCGTGGGCGGAACCGAGCCGCCCGCCGGCCAGGCCCCGCAACCGGTCGCGCGCCCCCCGCCAGCCGGGGCCGTCGCTCGGGTCGTCGTCCTCGTCGCGGTCGTCACGGTCGTCGTCATCGAGCAGGCCGGGGGCGTCACGGTCCAGGTCGCGACCGCGGCCCCGGTCGAGGGTGCGACCCTCCGGGGGAGAGGCGGCGCGCGGGCCGGTGCCTACGCCGGTCTTGGCGAACGACGCCGCGGCGAAACGACCCGAACCTCTCGCGTCGGGGTCGGCCGTGGCTCCCGCCGTCTCAGGGAAGCTGACCTGGGAGGCCTGCCGGGCAGAACCCCGAGCGCCGGTACGCGTCGGGTCCTCCGGCAACGGGCCGGTCGCGTCCGGCCGGCCGGTCACGGGGGTGGTCGGCCGGTTCATCGCCTCGGTGCCGGGGCTGTCGAGCGGGCCGGTCAGCGCCGGGCCGCCTCGGCTCACGCCTGGGCCGGTGCCCGATCCGCCCCGGCTCACGCCTGGGCCGGTGCCCGATCCGCTTCGGCCCGCGCCCGGGCCGGTGCCGGGCGCGCTTCCTCCCGGAACGCCCCGGCCCGCGTCCCGCGCCCAGCTGCCGGTGCCGGAACCCGTGCCGAGCGGGTCGGCACGGCCGAACGGTCCCGTCAGCGGGTCGTCGCGGTCGTAGCCACGGCCCGTGCCGGTGGCGAGCGGGTCGGGCCGGTCGTAGGACCCGGTGCCCAACGGGTCCCTGGCCGGCCAGGAGCGGGACTGGCCGGTCGAGCCCGCGCCGCCACCCGTCGACCCGGGAGACGACGGGCCGCCCGGCTCGTGGCC
Organism: Pseudofrankia saprophytica; assembly: GCF_000235425.2. Lineage (NCBI taxonomy): Bacteria > Bacillati > Actinomycetota > Actinomycetes > Frankiales > Frankiaceae > Pseudofrankia > Pseudofrankia saprophytica. The sequence continues at coordinate 333,893 of NZ_KI912266.1, read as the reverse complement.
AGTGGGGGATCCGCCGCGCGTCGGCGCCCCGCCCCTGGCCGGGGCCGGGCCGCCGCGCCAGTCGGCGCCGGTGTCCGGAGAGTGGCTGTCGGCCGGGGAGCCGCCGGCCCTGCCGGGCTGCGGATAGGGGCCCGTGACGGGCGACCAGGTCGCCTCCCGGTCCCTGCTCGTGCGTTCCTCGGAACCGAACAGGGGGAAGCTGCCGGTTCT
>NZ_KI912266.1:292563-333583 GCF_000235425.2 Pseudofrankia saprophytica | reverse complement strand
GGGCCGCGGCCGCGGGGCCGCCGGCCCCCGGAACCGCCGCACCGCCCGGCGGGCGAGACGTTGGCTGCCAGGTCTGGGCGCTCTCGTCCCACACGTAGGCGCCGTCGTCGCTGACCCAGCGGCCGTGCTCGTCGAGGCGCATTTGTGATCCTTCGGAGTGGAGACGGACGCTCCAAGGGTGCCACGAGCGGCGCGAGCGCAGATTCGGGGGTATTCCATTGTGAAATTGTGAGCAAGAACACTCCTGGCTCACAAGGCTCACGGGTGCCCCGCGCGGGGCACCCGTGAGCGCGGGCGCTAGCCCGTCACGATTTGGACAATATGACCACAACGGACATCTGGCAAGCGCGGCCGATGCCCTGGCATGTACCGGTCAGCCGATGGGTGGGGAGGCGAGCATGATCTCGGCCTTCTGGAACTCCTTGAGAGTCGCATAGCCGGTGGTGGCCATGGCGGTCCGCAACGCACTGGCCAGGCTGGCCCCGCCCGCGGGCCCGGCCGGGTCCGGGCCGACGAGGATCTGCTCGAGCGTGCCGGCCCGCTCCACCGGCTGCCACCGCCCGCGAGGCAGGTCGGAGTGCAGCACGTCCATCGACCACAGGCCGCCCTGCCCCGGGGCGTCCTCGGCGGCGGCGAGCGCGCCGTCGATCATCACGGCGTCGGCGCCGCAGGCCACGGCCTTCGCGACGTCCCCGCCGGTGCGCAGGTCCCCGTGCGCGATGACGTGGACGTACCGGCCGCCGGACTCGTCCAGGTATCGCATCCGAGCGCCGGCGGCGTCGGCGATCGCGGTCGCGAGCCCCACGCCGATCCCGAGCTCCGCGCGGTTTGCGTCGCCACCACCGGTGCCGACCCCGACGATGACGCCCGCCGCGCCGGTGCGCATGAGGTGCAGCGCGGTGGAGAACGACGCGCAGCCGCCGACCAGCACGGGGATGTCGATGTCGCCGATGAAACGCTTGAGGTTCAGCGGCTCGGTCCGTGTCGACTGATGCTCGGCCGAGACCGCCGGGCCATGGATGACCAGCAGGTCCGCCTGGGCGGCGAGGACGTCACCGAACAGCGCCCGGACCTTCTGCGGCCGCAGCGCGGCCGCCGTGACCAGCCCGGCGTCGCGTACCCGCCCGAGCCGCTCGGCGATCAGCTCGGGCCGGATCGGCGCCTGGTAGAGCTCGCGCAGCCGGCGGGTGGCCGCCTGGGCGGGGAGCTCCGCCAGCTCGGCGATCAGCGGCAGCGGGTCCTCGTGCCGGGTCCACAGCCCCTCGACATGCAGGACCCCGAGGCCGCCAAGCTTGCCCATCGTGATCGCGGTGTCCGGTGAGCTGACCGCGTCGGCGGCCGCCGCGACGATGGGCAGATCGAAGTGGTAGGCGTCCACCTGCCAGGCCAGCGAGACGTCCGCTGGGTCCCGGGTACGCCGCGACGGGACGATGCCGACCGCCGCGAGGTCGTACCCCACCCGGGCGCTCTTGCCAATGCCGATCTCAACCTCAGCCAACGCTGGCTCTCTTTCTGGTTCGCTCCGTCCGGGCACGGCGCTCCGGCCCCTTACTCGCTTCGCTCCCAAGGGACCTCCGCGCCGTGTCCTCCTCCGCGAACGTGCGCTCCGGCGACCTCGCTGCGGCCCGACCCCGGTCGCTTCGCTCCGGGGCCGGGCCTTCGCGAGGCGCGCCTCCGCGCCAGCGTAGTCACCGGTTCTGACCGTGAACGTCGCCAACCTAGGCGCAGGCCGGACCGTCCGGGGCCGGGCCTCCGCGAGGCGCGCCTCCGCGCCCAGCGTGGTCACCGGGTTCTGACCGTGAACGTCGCCAACCTGGGCGCAGGCGGGTCCGTGTGTCTTGGGCGAGCTTCAACCCAGCCCGCCCGACTTACCTGCCGGTGTAGTTGGGCGCCTCGACGGTCATCTGGATGTCGTGGGGATGGCTTTCGATCAGGCCGGCGGACGTGATCCGGATGAGCTGGCCATACTCCTGCAGGTCGTGGACCGTCTGCGCGCCCGCGTAGCCCATCCCGGCGCGCAGCCCGCCGACCAGCTGGTGGGCGACGGCGGCGAGTGACCCCCGGTAGGGCACCTGACCCTCGATGCCCTCGGGAACCAGCTTGTCGTCCGAGAGAACGTCGTCCTGGAAGTAGCGGTCCTTCGAGTAGGAGCGCGCCCCGCCGCGGCTGCGCATCGCGCCGAGCGAGCCCATGCCGCGGTACGCCTTGTACTGCTTGCCGTTGATGAAGATCAGCTCGCCCGGGCTCTCGTCGACGCCGGCAAGCAGACCGCCGAGCATGACGGTGTCCGCGCCGACGGTGATCGCCTTGGCGATGTCGCCGGAGTGCTGCAGACCACCGTCGCCGATCACCGGCACGCCGGCCGCCCGGGCCGCCTGCGCGGCCTCGTAGATGGCGGTGATCTGTGGCACACCGACACCCGCGACGACGCGGGTGGTGCAGATCGAGCCCGGCCCGACCCCGACCTTGACTGCGTCGGCGCCGGCGGCGATCAGCCTTGCCGCTCCGGCGGCCGTGGCCACGTTCCCGGCGATCACGTCCAGCGGGCGGCCGTCCGGACCGGTCGGCAGCTCGGCCTTGATCCGCTGGACCATCTCGGGAACTGCTCGGTGCTGCCCGTGCGCGGTGTCGACGACGAGGAAGTCCACGCCGGCGGCGACCAGCACCTGCGCCCGCTTGAAGGCGTCCTCGCCGACGCCGATCGCGGCGCCGACGACGAGCCGGCCGTCCGCGTCCTTGGTCGCCAGCGGGTAGCGCTCCCGCTTGGTGAAGTCCTTGACGGTGATCAGGCCGCGCAGCCGGCCACGGTCGTCGACGATCGGCAGCTTCTCGATCTTGTGCCGGCGCAGCAGGTCCAGTGCCTCGTCCGCGCTCACGCCGACCGGAGCGGTGATCAGCGGCATCGACGTCATCACCGCCCTGACCGGGCGGGAGTAGTCACGCTCGAAGCGGATGTCGCGGTTGGTGACGATGCCGAGCAGCGTCTCGTCCTCGGCGGTCACCGGCACGCCGGAGATCCGGTAGCGGGCCATCAGCGCGTTCGCCTCCTCGATGGAGGCGTCGGGACCGCAGGTGATCGGCGCGGTGATCATGCCGGATTCCGAGCGCTTGACCATGTCGACCTGCTGCGCCTGGTCCTCGATCGACAGGTTGCGGTGCAGAACGCCGACGCCGCCCTGGCGGGCCATCGCGATCGCCATCCGGTGCTCGGTCACGGTGTCCATCGCCGAGGAGACCAGCGGGATGGCCAGCCGGATGTTGCGCGACAGCCGGGTCGAGGTGTCGACCTCGGCCGGCACGACGTCGGATGCCGCGGGCAGCAGCAGGACGTCGTCGTAGGTGAGACCGAGCATGGCGAGCTTCGGCGCGGGGATGATTCCGGCCTCGCCGCCCGGCGGCCTGACGAGTGCCCTGTCAGCGTCGCCGGCCGGCGGGAGCGAGTCCCGGGCCGTGGCCGGCGCGGCCGAGGCCGCGATCGGGGTCGGGGTGGCGACGGGAGCGTCCATGGCACCTTCCGTTCTGGTTACGCCGACCAGCGGCGGGGAGCCGCCCCCGCATAGACATCATGGCCCCCCGTAGGGCGCTATACGCCAGGTAAGCAGGCAAGGCCACAGGGTTCCGTGTGGCCTACCCCTCGCCTGCCAGGGATGCGGCGTTACCTAGCGGCAACAACGTGGGGAGTGTCACCCATGCCCGCGGCCGACAGCCCGGGCCGATCCGCGCTCACCGTGGCCCGACCGCCGGAGCGCGTTCGGCCCTCGAGATCACGTCGGGATCACGCCTCCGACGCTTCGGACGCCTCGCAGACGCCGTCGGCGTAGCCGCGGGCGTAGTCCCAGGAGACGTAGCAGCTCGGGTCTGGGGCGAACGCCGGCTCGTGCACCCGAGTACGCCCCTCGTTGAGGAGCTGGCGCAGGTTCCCGGTCAGCAGGTCCCAGTCGAAGAAGTGCGGCTCCTCGCAGCCCTCGCAGTCCACCACCAGGCCGCGGTATCCCCGCGGCTCCAGCAGCGTCCTGAACACGTCCAGGTCGCCGAGCTCGGCGAGGACTTCCTCCCGCTCGTGCAGCGACAGCGGCTCGAGCAGGTCGACGTCCTCGACCGGGTCCAGCCGGGAGAGCTCGGAAGCGGGATCCTCCGGGTCGCCCGCGAACGGGTCGATGGGCTCGTCGCTCACGCCGCCCACGCTACGCCCCGATCTCCGGCCTGGGCGGGGCCGCGGGCCGCGACGACCGGCGGGTGGCCGGCCGGTTCGCGCGGGATGTGCCCTGATCTGGGAAAACTCCGGCCTGGCTCGCCGGTTGGGTGAGTCGGTGGGGGGTAGCGACAGGACCGTTGCTTTCGGAGGCGCCTTCTGGGCCTGGCGACGCCGAGAGGGGCTGTCGCCTACGGGCTTCCTTGTTCCGAGCGCGCCGCGCGGCCGTGGTCGCGCGGCGCGCGGCCGCGACGCGCGGCACCGCCGGGGGGTGAATTTCCAAGATCGATCAGAGGGGTGAGCCGGCCTACGGTGTGCGGGCGGCGCGCGTCGCCGCCCGGGGCGAGCGCGTACCCGCGTGTGCCTTCGGCTCGTCGCAAAGGGGGGGCTCAGGCCGATGACCGACGTCCGACGTCTACCAGGTCCCGGAGCGGAAAAGTGGGAGTGGCAGCTGCACGGCGCCTGTCGGGGTGAGAGCACCGAGCTGTTCTTTCATCCCGAGGGGGAACGCGGCCCGGCGCGGGCCGCCCGCGAGGCGGCGGCGAAGGCCATCTGTGCCCGCTGCTGCGTCGTCAAGGAGTGCGGTGAACACGCGCTGTCCGCCCGCGAACCTTACGGAGTCTGGGGTGGAATGAGTGAATCGGAGCGCGAGGCGATCCTGACCGGCCGCACCCGCCGCCGGGCCGCCTCCCCGCTCATCGATGGGGGGGTTCCCGCCGGATCCGCTTCGCCGATCCGGGAGGTAGTGGACCGAGGAGGACCGGGTACCCGCCAGGCCCCGGTCCCGGCCGGTTCCGCGGCTGGCTCGATGGCCCACCAGGCGCCCATCGTCGCCTAGGCGGAGGCGCGAAGCGCTCCGACCGTGGGGCGCTTCGCGCCTGGCCGCGGGGTGGCGGGCGGCACGTGACCGGGCGGCCCAGCGGTCGTGCTCCGATGGTCGATGGTCGATGGTCCGACAGCGGATGGTCCGACAGCCGAGTAGTTCCGCCAGATGCCGACATCGCCGCCGCGCCGGCTGGCTCACCCGCGACGGGTGCCGGGGGCGGCCGGCCACCGCGAGTCTGGCGACGTGGTAACGGAGCGGCTATGCTTCCGTCCCTTTGCCAGGCGGAGCTGCCGCCAGCGCGGGTCAGCCACGAGGACCGGCCACGAAGATCGGGCAGCGGAGGCCAGGAAGAGCAAGGCCAGGAAGAGCAAGGCCAGGCAACGAAAAGAGCCCGACCGGTCCCACCGGTCGGGCTCCTTCGTTGGTGCGAGGGCTAGAAGCCGGGGCCGTGGCTGTGCCCGTGCCCGTGCCCGTGACCATGCCCGCCGGCGGCGGCGACGGGCTCGGCCGGCTTCTCCACGACCAGCGCCTCCGTGGTCAGCAGCAGCGCCGTGATCGACGCCGCGTTGGCCACGGCCGAGCGGGTGACCTTGACCGGGTCGATGACGCCGTCCGCGATCAGGTCGCCGTAGGTCTTCGTCGCCGCGTTGAAGCCGTGGTTGACCGGCAGCTCGGCGACCTTGTAGACGACGACCGGGCCATCCAGACCGGCGTTGCGCGCGATCCAGTGGAGCGGCGAGGACAGCGCTGTGCGCACCAGGTTGACTCCGGTGCGCTCGTCGCCGGTCCTGCCCAGGCCACCGTCGAGCACCGTGGCGGCCTGCACCAGGGCGGAGCCGCCACCGGCGACCACGCCCTCGTCGATCGCGGCCTTGGTGGCCGAGACCGCGTCCTCCAGGCGGTGCTTCTTCTCCTTGAGCTCGACCTCGGTGGCCGCGCCGACCCGGATGATCGCGACGCCGCCGGCGAGCTTCGCCAGCCGCTCCTGCAGCTTCTCCTTGTCCCAGTCGGAGTCGCTGGCCTCGATCTCCTGGCGGATCTGCTTGACCCGCGCGACGACCGACTCGCTGTCGCCCGCGCCGTCGACGAGGGTGGTGCTGTCCTTGTCGATGACGGCCCGGCGGATGCGGCCCAGGTCCTCCAGCGTCACGGCCTCCAGCTTCAGGCCGACCTCCTCGGCGACGACCTGGCCGCCGGTGAGCACGGCCACGTCCTGCAGCATCGCCTTGCGACGGTCGCCGAAGCCGGGCGCCTTGACGGCGACGACCTGGAAGGTCTTGCGCACCGAGTTGACGACCAGAGTCGAGAGCGCCTCGCCCTCGATGTCCTCGGCGATGATCAGCAGCGGCTTGCGGGCCTGCACCACGAGCTCGAGCACCGGGAGCAGGTCGTTCAGGGAGCCGATCTTGCCGGGGTGCAGCAGGACGTAGGCGTCCTCGAGGACCGCCTCCATCCGCTCCGGGTCGGTGACGAAGTACGGGGAGATGTAGCCCTTGTCGAACTGCATCCCCTCGGTGAGCTCGAGCTCCAGACCCATGGTCTGGCTCTCCTCGATGGTGATGACACCATCTTTGCCGATCTTGTCGATCGCCTCGGCGATCAGCTCACCCACCTGGGTGTCCTGCGCCGAGATGGCGGCGACCTGCGCGATCGTCTCCTTCGAGTTGACCTCGATCGCCGAGTCGAGCAGCGCCTTCGTGACGGCCTCGACGGCCGCCTCGATGCCGACCTTCAGCGACACCGGCGCCGCGCCGGCGGTGACCGCCTTGATGCCCTGACGGACCATGGCCTGCGCCAGCACCGTCGCCGTCGTCGTACCGTCGCCGGCGACGTCGTTGGTCTTGGTCGCGACCTCCTTGACGAGCTGCGCGCCAAGGTTCTGGTACGGGTCGGTGAGCTCCACCTCGCGGGCGATCGTCACGCCGTCGTTGGTGATCGTGGGCGCGCCGTAGGACTTGTCGAGGACGACGTTGCGACCGCGCGGGCCGAGCGTCACCTTCACCGCGTCGGCCAGGGTGTTCACCCCGTGCTCGAGCGCATGGCGCGCGTCCTCGCGAAAACTGAGGATCTTACTCATCTGATTGGGGGTCCTCCCGCTGCCGTTCCCGGCACAACGCCGAGGGGGTGCGCCCCGAAGGATCGCGTCACGTGTCTTCCCGCCACATTGGATCTCCGGTCACGCCGGCTGGCGGGGGTTCCAGGGGGTCGCCCCCCTGGGCAGACATTGCGCGGGAGCTCGGGAAGGCGGCCAACGGCCGCCGAACAGAGTGATCCCGATCGTGGCACACCCCCGCTCGACTACTTCTCGATGACCGCGAGCACGTCGCGGGCGGAGAGGACCAGGTACTCCTCACCGGCGTACTTGACCTCGGTGCCGCCGTACTTGCTGTAGAGCACCACGTCGCCGACCTTCACGTCGAGCGGGACGCGCTTGCCGTCCTCGAACCGGCCGGGACCGACCGCGAGGACCGTGCCCTCCTGGGGCTTCTCCTTGGCCGTGTCCGGGATGACGATGCCCGAGGCGGTGGTCGTCTCAGCGTCTGACGGCTGGACGACGATGCGGTCCTCGAGCGGCTTGATGGCAACCTTGGTGGCGGTCGTCACGATCGACCTCCCCTTCCTGCGCTGGATGAGAGAGCGACCCTGGCGGCCTGCCGTCGCGGGTGAACAGGCGCCTCTGTCGCTGGCACTCTCACGTGCCGAGTGCCAACTTAGCATCAGTGTCGCACTCGTCAACCGACCCGGTCGTATATGTAGCGTCAGGCGTTGTCCCCGTGCCTGTACGGGGTGGGAGCGAATGTCCGTGGTCGCGGAGCGCCCGGCCGGTTCCCCGATCGAAGGGGTCCGTCTGTTTGCCGGGTTCCTAGGACTCCGGCGGGCAGGTCCGCGCGGGCGGCGGGGCCTGGTGGGTCGGCGGCTCGTAGGGCCAGGCGACCGGGCCGTCGAGGCCGGCGAGGGCGACGGCGATCCCGTGGGCGACGTCCCCGTTGAACGGGAGCGCGTGGTGGCCGAGGCCGGGGATCGTCACGTTGCGCGCGGCGAGATCGGGATGGCTCAGCGCCGCCGACTCCGGGCGTACCACCGAATCCAGGCCGCCGCCGATCGCGAGGAAGCGGGTGCGGCAGCCCGGCGCGGGCTGGGCGAGCTCCGCCAGCAGCGGTGAACCGGGCCGCAGCGACGCGACCAGCCGGTACGGGACGGCCCGGGGCACCAGGTGGGCGAGCCTCGTGCCGCTGTGCGGCGTGCCGAGCGTGACCAGCGTGTGGACCTGCTCGTCGCCGCGGAGCCGCTGCACGTAGTACCGGGCCACCACCCCGCCGAGCGAGTGGGCCACGATGTGGACCTGCTGGTAGCCGGTCCGGGAAAGGATGTCGGCGACGGCGGCCTCGAGCGTGGCGGCCGCCTGCGGGACACCTGTCGCGTACAGCGGCAGATTGATCGTCTCGACGTGACTGAACCCGCGTCGGCGCAGCGTGCGCTGCAGCCGAGCGAAGATCGACCTGTTGTCGACCAGCCCGTGCACCAGCAGGATCGGCATGCCGGCGGCGGCCGGGTGGCCGACCAGCAGGCCACGCTGCAGCGGGCCGAGCCTGGCCAGGCTGTACCGGTCCGCCACGGGGACCCGGCCCGCGCGGACGCCGGCCGGGTAGAAGGCCGCGTGCGTCGCGATGCACGCGGCCTCGGTGACGAGACCGCGTACGGCGGCTGGGGTCGCGCCGATGCGGCGCGTCAGCACCCGGCCGACGCCAAGCGGGGCCGTCGCCACGTCGCGGGTGTACCGGCCGGCGGCCGTGCCGAGCTGGCGCAGCCACGGTCGGGTGCCCTCGCGGCCTTCTAGGGGAAGCTCGGTGTCCGGTCGCACGGCAGCCAGCCCAAAGGTGCCGGCCCGCGGGAGAAGCGAGGCCGGAAGCGGGTGATCATGATCCGTAAGTCGGGTAGTCGGGAAGGAGGGGACAGTGACGTTACAGGTGGCCGGGTAGTGCTGTCGACCACTTCCTCCACCGGGTGGACAGGCGAACGCCCTGGTCAAGGGTGGTGAGCCGGGCGAGCGTCGTGGCGATGGCACCGGCGACGGCGGCCGGGGCCCCCGAGGGGAGGACCTCGTCGGCGAAGCCCAGCCGGAGCAGGTCGATGGGTCGCAGGCCACCCAGGTCGGCGGCTCGCTCGGCCGGAATGCGCAGCGTGGCCGCCGCGCCCTCCGGCGAGAGCGCGGTCAGGTAGCTGTCCGGTGTCATCAGCACGGCGTCGGCGCAGGCGGCCGCGAGCGCGCCGCCGGAGCCGCCCTCGCCGACGATGACCGACACGGTCGGGCTCGGACAGCGCAGCACCGCCTCCATCGCGGAGCCGATCGCCGCCGCGACGCCGTCGGCCTCGGCCTGCGCGCTCGGGTCGGCCCCCGGGGTGTCGACGAACAGGACCAGCGGCAACCGAAGCTTGCCCGCGAGCCGAGCCGCCCGCGCGAGCAGCCGGTAGCCGCCCGGCCCGGGGGCACCCCCCGGCTCGGCCGCCACGGCCACCGCCACGATGCCCAGCGCCCCCGAGCTCGGGGGCGTCGAGCTCGGGGGCGTCGAGCCGGCGAGCAGGCCGAGCCGCGCCCGCACGGCGGGATCACCGCCCGCCAGCTCGACCCCGTGCGCCGTCACGGCGTCGAGCGCCGCGCCGCCGCTCGTCCGGCCCGCCGCCCGGGCGGCGAGCACCTGGGCCCAGCCGCGCACCTCGTCGGCTGCCACGTTCTCGTCCTCCGGCGCTGGGCTGTCTCCCAGCGTCTGGATGGCGCCGGCTGCCGTGGGCGTGCCGGCCGCCGCGGTGAGGGCGGCCGCGAGCCAGGCCTGGATGGCATCCGGTTCGACGACTGCGTCGACCAGGCCGGCCCGCCAGGCGGCCTCGGCGGTGTGGCTGTCGGCACCGGGCGCCGTGCCGGTCACGGCGGCGACGACCCGCGGGCCGGCGAAGCCGACCGTCGCCCCGGCCACCGCGCAGCGCAGGTCAGCCCTGGAGGCGATCGTCACCCACACGCCACCGGTGGTCGGATGGTCGACCACGGCCACATGCGCCACGCCGGCCTCGTCGAGGCCGGCGGCGGCGAGCGTCGCCCTCGGCAGCCCGACCAGTCCGGCGACCCCCTCCTGCAAGCGCGTGCCACCGCTGCGCAGGAAGGACAACAACGGCCGGCGGGTGACGGCGGCGTGCTCGGCCGCCGCGGCGAACGCGGCGGCGTCGACCTCGCCGAAGCTCCCGCCATACACGCTGAACTCCCAGGCCACGACCACGCAGTCGACGCCGGCCACCGGGCCCTCGCCCCACCAGACCGCCTGGGTAGCGGCGTAGCCGGGCCAGCACAGACGGTTGGGTGCCGGATCGCTGCGTGGGCAGCGCGTCACGCTGGCGAGCAGCCGCGCGCGCCAGTCGGCGTCCGCGGACGGGGGCGGCGGAGTGGTTTCGGCGGGGGTGCCAGGGAGCTCCTGCCCAGGCGGGCGGGATGGGCCTGTCGGCGACGCGGCGCGATCGGGCATGTCCGCATCGTCGGACCGACCGAGGCGCCATGTCGTCGCGCGGAGCGGAATGTCACTGCGCGCACCGTCCTTTGGTGGGTGATGGCCGCGCCGCCCTGGTTCTGGCCGACCGCGGCCGGCCAGAACCAGGACCTGCCCGTCCTGGCGCCGTCGGTGCGGTGGACGGCGGAGCGTAACGCCGTGACCCCACCTCCGTGGTGATCTGCGTGTGTGGGCGTGCGGAGGGGTGTGCATACTGTCCGGAGTCGCAATATGCCGATAGCGTCCGGATGCCTACTTCGGCCCGGGCCGTCCGGCTGGTGGAAAACGGTCCAGCCAGCCGGTCGCCGGGCCCCTGCCCTGGCCGCCGGCGCCGTCGGCGTTCGGCGGCGGACATCGGCCGGAGGCCGGCCCGCGAGGCGGTCGGCGCAGCTGGTCCGACGGGGCGCCACACGCCGCCGCGGCTCCGTCAGTGCGAGGGGGGCCATGCTCACACCGCTCACGGACGACGATCCCATCGCCATCGGTCCGTACCGGCTGCAGAACCGGATCGGTGAGGGCGGCATGGGCACCGTCTACCTCGCGTTCACCGACCGGCGGCACCCGGTCGCGGTGAAGGTCGCCTCCGCCGAGCTGTCGGAGGACGTGGAGTTCCGCCGCCGCTTCCAGCGGGAGGTCAGGGCCGCACAGCGGGTCCACGGCGGCGCGGTCGCGGCGGTGCTCGACGCCGACACCACCGCCGAACGGCCGTGGATGGTCACCGAGTACGTGGAGGGCACCAGCCTGGCCGACGCGGTCCGCCAGCGCGGGCCACTGGCGGAGCAACTGGTCCGTGGTCTCGCCGCCGGTCTCGCCGACGCGCTGGTGGCGATTCACGAGGTGGGTGTCGTTCACCGCGACCTCAAGCCGTCGAACATCCTGCTCGCGTGGGACGGGCCCAAGGTCATCGACTTCGGGATCGCGCAACTGGACGGCAACGCGACGCTGACCCGGTCCGGCCACGTCGTCGGGACGCTCGCCTGGATGGCTCCCGAGCAGATGCGTGGCGAGCAGGCCGGCCCCGCGGCCGACATCTTCTCCTGGGGCTGCTGCGTCGCCTACGCAGCGGCCGGCCGGCATCCCTTCCACGCCGAGCGGGCCGAGGCGCTGGCGTTCCGCATCCAGCGCGACCCACCGGACCTGGAGCATCTGCCCGACTATCTGTTCGACACCGTCGTGCCGGCGCTGGAGAAGGAGCCGCGGCTGCGCCCGTCGGCCGCGGCGCTGCTGGCCGCGCTCAGCGGCCAGCCGGTGCGCAGCAGTAGCGACGCGCACCGCGCGACCGAAACGGTGCTGGAACGCGACTGGACCGGTCAGTTACCCAGCGTCGACGCGCGGCGCGGCCTGGCTGGGCACCAGGACCAGGGCGGCTGGGCATCCTCGCCGTTGCCGGTGCCCGTCTCGCCGCCGGTGTCCTTTCCCTCGCCGGCGTCCTTCCCCCCGCCAGTACGAGCTCTGCCGTCCGCCCCGCCCTTGCCGCCCGGGCCCGTCCAGCCGTTGGACGGAAGCCAAGGGGACTGGCGACCCCAGCCGGACCACCGGTATGGCCCGCCCTCCTCATATCCGGAGCCTCCTCAGCTGGAGTCGGGATATTCCGCGGGTCCCTATGCCAGGACCCCGTACCCAGACGCCTCAAGTCCAGGATTTGCGCACCCCGGACCCGCGTATCGCGCGCCCGCGCTCCCCGAACCCGCGCGGGCCGAGGCTCGACACGCGGATCCCGCGTACGCGGACCCCGAGCACTCGTACGCGCAGCCGTCGGCCAGGAAGCCGCCTCCCCCGGAAGCCACCTACGCGGACCATGTCGACCATGTGGACCCCAGGCTGGCGTCCCCGCCAACCCGGCGGGCACCGGACGGGGACTGGCGATCGGCGCGTGCCGGCTCGCTGGGCGTGCCACCGCCGGCGGGCGCGTTCCGCCCGGCGCCGTTGCCGCCGGCATCGTCGCCACCGCCGGTCGGCGCGCCACCGGCCGAGATCGGCCCGGCGGCGGTCAACCGTCCGCCGGGCGCGTCGACCGGCCGGCCGGCGGGGGGCGGCCGGGCCAGGCGCCGCCAGCCCAGTCCCGGGTGGAACATCCCGGCGGTGCTCTCGGCGCTGCTTGCCGTCCTGTGGCTGTTCGGGGTCGGCAGCGCCGCCGGCGTGTACCTCGGCTACCGGGCCCGGGCCGCTGCCCGGGGCGGCCCGCGGCCAGGAGACCGGCTGGCGGTGGTGGGCATCGTGCTCGGCTGGCCCGGCCTCGTGGCGGCGCTGCTCTACCTGGGATATGTCGCGGGCCACGGCTGAGTCCGGGCGGCGCCTGGCCCACCGGTGGCACGCTCCTCACACATCACACCGTGTGAGATCGGACATATGCGTTGGCCGGAGCCGGCGGGCCGTCGGCCGATGCCTGTGGCCGCAGGTAGCCGTCCCCGCCGCCGCGGGCACCCCGCCGGCAGCCGCGCGGGGGGTTTTGTACGGTTCTGCCGCGCGCATACGGGCGGCATCGGCCCTGGCATCGGCGCTTCGGACCGTCGACAGGCGGCCCTGGGCGGCCCAGAGTCGAGCCGGACCGTGTAGCACGGCTCACGCACGGCGCCGCGGCGTCATCCGGCTGGCGCGGAGTCATTTGTGGGCCTCGCCGCGCAGGCGCGCGTCACGGCGGGTGCGTCAGTAGGCTCGCATCCGTTCCGTGCATCCCCTGACCGACCGCACCCGACTGGACGGACCGTGGATCTCTTCGAATACCAGGCGAAGGCGCTCTTCGCCGAGCATGGCGTCCCGGTGCCCACCGGTAAGACCGCCACAACCCCCGACGAGGCCCGCGCGATCGCCGCGGAGCTGGGCGGCAAGGTCGTCGTGAAGGCCCAGGTCAAGACCGGTGGCCGCGGCAAGGCCGGCGGGGTCAAGGTCGCCGACGGGCCGGAGGACGCGTACGAGAAGGCGACCGCCATTCTCGGCATGGACATCAAGGGCCACACCGTGCACTCGGTACTGGTGGAGCAGGCCAGCAACATCGCGGAGGAGTACTACGCGTCGTTCCTGCTGGACCGCGCGAACCGCACCTTCCTGGCGATGGCCTCGCGCGAGGGCGGCATGGAGATCGAGGAGGTCGCGGCCACCAACCCCGAGGCCCTCGCTCGGATCCACCTCGACCCGCTGACCGGCGTCGACCTCGCGAAGGCCCGCGAGATCGCCGTCGCCGCCAAGCTCCCGGAGGCCGCCCTCGAGGGCGCCGCCGAGCTGCTCGTCAAGCTGTGGGAGACGTTCGTCAAGGCGGACGCCACCCTGGTCGAGGTCAACCCGCTCATCCTCACCGGTGACGGCCGGGTGATCGCGCTCGACGGCAAGGTGAGCCTGGACGAGAACGCCGACTTCCGTCACCCGGAGAACGAGGCGCTCGTCGACGTCTCCGCGGTCGACCCGCTGGAGCAGAAGGCCAAGGAAAAGGGCCTCAACTACGTCAAGCTGACCGGCTCGGTCGGCATCATCGGCAACGGCGCGGGCCTGGTCATGTCGACCCTCGACGTCGTCACCTACGCCGGCGAGGAGTTCGGCGGGCAGCGCCCGGCGAACTTCCTCGACATCGGCGGCGGCGCCTCGGCCGAGGTCATGGCGAACGGTCTGTCGATCATTCTGTCGGACCCGTCCGTCAAGAGCGTCTTCGTCAACATCTTCGGCGGCATCACCGCCTGCGACGCGGTCGCCAACGGCATCGTCAAGGCGCTGGAGCTGGTCGGCGAGGTGACCACCCCACTGGTGGTCCGCCTCGACGGCAACAACGCCGAAGAGGGCCGGCGGATCCTCGCCGAGGCCAACCTCGCGGTCGTCAAGCCCGTGGACACCATGGACGGCGCGGCGAAGCTCGCCGCCGAGCTCGCCGCCGCTGCGGCCTGACAATTACCCGGCAGGCCTCCGGGGCGCGCCGAGAAATCGACCGCGCCCCCCACGGCCTGGGTGAAAGGAACCGCTCGCAATGGCCATCTGGCTCGACGAGAACAGCCGGATCGTGGTGCAGGGCATCACCGGCTCCGAAGGCAGCAAGCACGCGAAGCGCATGGCGGCGTCCGGCGCCCAGATCGTCGCCGGCGTGAACGCACGCAAGGCCGGTCAGTCCCAGGACGGCGTGCCGGTGTTCGCGTCCGTCACCGAGGCGATCGAGAAGACCGGGGCGAACGTCTCCGTCATCTTCGTCCCGCCGAAGTTCACCAAGGACGCCGCGATCGAGGCCGTCGACGCGGAGATCCCGCTCGCCGTCGTCATCACCGAGGGCGTCCCGGTGCACGACACCACCGAGTTCTTCGCCTACGCCCAGGGCAAGGGCAAGACCCGCATCATCGGCCCGAACTGCCCGGGCATCATCAGCCCCGGCAAGTCGAACGCCGGCATCATCCCGGCCACCATCACCCCGCCGGGACGCATCGGCCTGGTCAGCAAGAGTGGCACGCTGACCTACCAGATGATGTACGAGCTGCGCGACTTCGGCTTTTCGACCGGCGTCGGCATCGGTGGTGACCCGGTCATCGGGACCATTCACATCGACGCCCTCGACGCCTTCGAGGCCGACCCCGAGACCGACGCGATCGTGATGATCGGTGAGATCGGTGGCGACGCCGAGGAGCGGGCCGCCGCGCACATCGAGGCCCACATCACCAAGCCGGTCGTCGGCTACGTCGCGGGCTTCACCGCGCCGGAGGGCAAGACGATGGGGCACGCCGGCGCGATCGTCTCCGGTTCGTCCGGAACCGCGCAGGCGAAGAAGGAAGCGCTGGAGAAGGCCGGTGTGCGGGTCGGCAAGACGCCGTCGGAGACCGCGCGTCTGATGGCCGACATCATGCGTTCGCTGTAGGGCAGTACTGGTACGAAGTGGGCCACCCGGCCGCGGCGGTTGCCCGGCCGGGTGGCCCACGCTCGTCTGGCAGCCTGGCCGGCGCGTCGGGGCCGGCAGGCGCGCGGACGCCGGCATGGGGAGAATGCGTTAGGACTTTTCGGCGGCGCTTGGTGAACTAGGGTCCGGCGCTTGGGCATTCCGGACGAAGTGGGGTTGGTCCCGATGGTGAAGATCGCTGGTCGCGACGTCGCCACCAGTGACGTCGGCATCGTGGCCGGTGGTGTGGTCGTGCTGATCTCCAGCTTCCTGCCGTGGATGGGGATCGACTGGTTTTACTACCGGGGCAGCATGCACATGGGCTGGGGCAGCGGCCCGCTCGCCGTGTTCGCGATCGTGCTCTCGTTCGCCGCCGCGGGCTTGGTGGCCGCCCGAATGGTCGCCAACCTGAGGCTGCCCGCGATCGGCCCGGTAGGCCCAGCGCTGCTCACTGTGATCCTGGGCGCCGTCGCGACGCTGTTCATCCTCATCCGGCTGGTCACGGTCCACCCCTGGGACTCGCGCTTCGGCCTGTACTTCGGCCTGATCGGGGCCGCCGCGCTGACCGCCTTCAGCGTCGTCGGGCTGCTTGCCAGCGGCGAGCAGATCCCCGGCCGTGGGCCGGCGTCCGGCGCGCCCTGGGGTCAGCGGCAGCCTCCCTACGGGCAGCAGGCGTACGGCCAGCCCTATGGGCAGCCGTACGGGCCCTCGGGCGCGACGCCTTACGGGCAGCAGCCGGCCGCGGGCTACGGCCAGCCGACTCCGGCTCCTGGCTACGGCCAGCCGCAGCCGACCCCCGCGCCGGGCTATGGCCAGCCGACGCCCGCGCCGTATGGACAGCCGCCCCAGACGCCAGCGCCGGGTTACGGCCAGCCGCCGGCGCCGTACGGCCAGGCCCCGGCATCCGGGTATGACCCGTCGCAGCCGCCGTCGCAGCCGCCGTCGCAGCCGCCGTCGCAGCCTGGCACCCCTTACGGCCAGCAGCCCGGCTAGGCCCGGCCGGCACCAGCCGAAGACGACTGAGTAGCGAAGACGACTGAGTAGCGAAAACTGCGCGCCGAAGAGGTCGGCCCGGCGGCGCTGATCAAGAGGATCTAGCCGTTCGAGCGCGACGCTCCTGCCGTGTGGCGATATCTGCTGGATCAGCCCATTTCCGGCTTTGCCCCGGCGTGTTGGCCCGGTGTGGCGGCGCGCGCGTGCGAGCGTCGTCCCCGTGGCCCACCCTGTCGCCTCCCGCGGTGCCGCGGCGCTCCGGCTGACCCGGCTGACCCGGCTCGCGCACGCGTTCGGCGTCGCGCTGCCGGGACCGGCCGTGGCCTGCGCGGCCGGGCTGGTCGCCGTGCAGCTGCTGGTGCTGATCGTCTGGGGAGCCGACACCAGGTCGAGTGCCGGTGCCGGCGCCGCGCTGCGGGTGGGCGCCGACCTGTGGTTGCTCGCGCACGGCGCGACCCTGCGGCTCCCGGACGGCGATATCCGCGTCCTTCCGCTCGGGCTGGCCGCGTTGCCCGTCCTGCTCGCCGCCTCGTCCGGCTACCGGCTGGCCGCCACCCGGGCCGGCGGGGCCATGGCGCGCCCGCTGCGGGAGGTCAACGTCGCCGCCGGCCTGCCGGGGCGGATCGGCTCCCGACTGCGTTCCCGGATCCCCGGCCAGGCCGGCCTCGTGCCGCCACCACCGGCCGGCGGTGGCGGCGGTGGCGGCGGCCAGCCGGGAGTGACCCGACGTCGGGTCCGGCCGCGCCGGGTGCTCCTGGACATCGCGGCGGTCGTGTTCGCGCAGACCGCGCTGGTCTGCGTGGTCTGCTTCGCGGCGTCGAGCCCGGCCGCGCGGCCGGTGCCCGGCTCGGCGGCCCTGGGCGCCGCCGGGCTGTCGGCCCTGGGCGCGACCATCGGCGTCCTGGCCGGCTCCCGCCGACTGGGCGCGGCCTGGCGGCGGATCCCCACGATGCTGCGGGTGCCGCTGGCCGGCGGCCTCGCGGCGACGGCGGCGCTCGTGGCCGTTGGCGCGCTGGGCCTGTGCGTGCTGCTGGTGGTCCGGGCGGGCAGCGTGTCCGGCGCGGCCAGTGGGCTGGATCCGGGTCTGGTCGGGGGCTTCGGGCTGTTCGCGATCCAGCTCGTCCTGCTGCCCAATCTGGCCGTCTGGGCGTGCTGCTACGCGCTTGGCACAGGATTCGCCGCCGGGCCGACGGTCACCGTGACCCCGACGTCCGCCGCGCCGGCCACCCTGCCGGACCTGCCGGTGCTGCGGCTGCTGCCCTCGGACGCGCTTCCCGGCTGGGCCTGGCTGGTGCTCGCGGTGGCGCCGCTCGCGGCCGGGACGGCGCTCGCGCTGTCGGTGCGTCGGGCCACTCCCGGCGCGACCCTGGTCGGCCGCCTCGGGGTCGTGCTGGCCGGCGCGGCCGCCTGCGCGCTCCTGGTCGGGCTGCTCGCGGCGCTCTCTGGCGGCGGTATAGGCACCCAGGCGGCGGCCACGTTCGGGCCGGCGCCTGGCTGGGCGATCCTCGCGGCGCTGATGGAGGTCGGGATGGCCGGCGCGCTGGTGACCAGCGTCGCCGAGCTCGTCCATCGCCGCCCCTAGGCCGGGTCCGACGGCCTCGGGCCGTCCGGTGCGGGGCCTCGCGGGCCGTGTTCCTGAGCGGGCCGCGAGTGTCATAGCTGGTGGCTACGGTGTGATCGTCCGGGCGGTCGCCCGGAGGAGCCAGCCGTCCGCCGAGCCGCGGGAGCTCGCCGCCGCCGGCCAACGAGCAGGCGGCGCGGTCGCCCCACGATGCCCGCCTGGAGTCCGGGAGGCCGTCATCGCACCCACCGCGGCACAGATTCGTGCCCAGTCGACCGATCTGCGCGCCCTGGGCTGGTCATATCGGCGGATCGCCGCGCACTGGCAGCTGGCCCATGGGCTGGGTGCCCGGCTCGCGTTCCGGCTGGCGCACGGCTGGACACAGGAGGATGCCGCCCGCCGCTGGAACGAGCGGTGGCCGGCCTCCCCCAAGACCGGTAAGTCCTTCAGCTACTGGGAGACCTGGCCCGCGTCCGGTGGCCGCGCGCCGTCGCCGCTCGCGTTGGCCCGGCTCGCCGAGCTGTACCTGTGCCGCCCCGGCGACCTGGTGGACGGCCTCGACTACGGCGTCCTCGACCCGGGCCTGGACGCGGGCGGCGGGCGAGACGGCCATGGCCCGCGCGACCACCCCGGCCAGGGCCGCCTCAGCCAGGGCCACGCCGGCCGGGGCCGCCTGGCCCGTGACGGCCGCGGCGGCTGGCCCGGTTCGCCAGCCGGCCCGCCTGACCCGGACTTCGAGCTCGACCTGGGCCTCGCCTTCGGCCAGCAGTTCTGGCACCCCACCGACGCGTTGTGCGGGTAACGCGGATGGCGGCGTCCGGAGGGGGCAAGTCAGTACAGTCGGGGGTCGAGTCACCACCTCGGGCCCAGGCTGGCGGACTGGTCAGCAGCGGGCCCGACTCCAACCCCGACCATGCCAGGAAAGGCGCGCGGCGCCCGAGTCGCCGGACCCAGGCCGACAGCGGCCGTGGAGCCGGCTCGCGGCGCCCGCCGTCAGCCCGGCCCTCTTGTCTGCCCCCGACAGGGCCGACCGCCGCCAGGCGCCCCCGATCCGTGACCGCGTCGAGAGGGCGTGAAACGCCCGATGGCGGGGCGCCCGGCGCCCCGCCCCTGCTGCTTCGGAGAGCCCTGTGCCTGCCCGCTTGGTCGTTCTCGCGTCGGGAACCGGCACCACCCTGCAGGCGGTCATGGATGCCTGCCAGGACCCGGCCTATGGCGCCCAGGTCGTCGCGGTCGGCACGGACCGGGCGGGCACCGGCGCCGAGCGCCGTGCCCTGGCCGCCGGCCTGCCGGTGTTCACCGTCCGGCTGGAGGACCACCCCGACCGGGACGCGTTCAACGCCGCGACGGCGGACCGGATCGCGGTCGAGTGCCCCGACCTGTTGGTGCTCGCCGGGTATATGAAGATTCTCGACAAGCAGGTCATCGGGCGGTTCCGCACGGTCAATACCCATCCGTCGCTGTTGCCGTCGTTCCCCGGCGCGCACGCGATCCGCGACGCCATCGCGCACGGGGTGAAGGTCAGCGGGGTCACCGTGCACTGGGTGGACGAGGGGGTCGACACCGGGCCGATCATCGCCCAGGCGGCCGTGGACGTCCTGCCGGATGACACCGAGGACATCCTGCGCACGCGGATCCAGGCAGTCGAACGCGGGCTGTATGTCACCACGATCGGCGAGATCGCGCGTGGGCGGCCGACGGCGGCCGCCGCCCGCTAGCCGGGGCCGTCGGCCGCCCACATGGGGGCGCGACGGCTTCGGTTGGCGTTGGACTGCGTGGAATGCATGGTCGACAAGGAGGAACTATGACGAGGCCGCAGGATCTGACGACGACGGTCCTAGCCGAGGCCGACGGCCCGGCGGCGGAGTCCTCGGACGCCGATGCCGCGCTGCGCGCCGAGGTGGTCGCCACCGGGCGCCGGCGGCTGCGCCGGGCGCTGGTCAGCGTCTACGACAAGTCGGGGCTGGGTGACCTCGCCGAGGCGTTTCAGGCCGCCGGGGTGGAGGTCGTGTCGACGGGCTCCACGGCCGAGGTACTCGCCAGGCACGGCCTCGCCGTCACCCCGGTGAGCACGCTGACGGGTTTCCCGGAGGTGCTTGGTGGCCGGGTGAAGACGCTGCATCCCCGGGTCCACGCGGGCCTGCTGGCCGACCTGCGCCAGGTGGAGCACGCCGAGGCGCTGGCCGAGCTCGACATCGAGCCGTTCGACCTGGTCGTCGTCAACCTGTACCCCTTCCGGGAGACGGTGGCGGCCGGCGGGACCGAGGACGAGGCGGTCGAGCAGATCGACATCGGCGGGCCGGCGATGATCAGGGCGGCGGCGAAGAACCACGCGTCGGTCGCGGTCGTCGTCGAGCCGGACGACTACCCGGCCCTGATCGAGGCGGTCCGGGGCGCTGGCTTCGACCTCGCCGCGCGCCGCCGGCTCGCCGCCAGGGCCTTCGCCCACACCGCCGGCTACGACGCGGCCGTCGCGTCCTGGTTCGCGAGCGTCGTCGCCCCGGACGAGACCGCGAGCCAGACCGGCTGGCCGGACGTGCTGACGGCCCAGTGGCGGCGCTCGGACGTGCTGCGCTACGGCGAGAACCCGCACCAGCGAGCCGCCCTCTACGTCGCCACCGACGACCGGACCCCGGGGCTGGCGACGGCGAGGCAGCTGCACGGCAAGCAGATGTCCTACAACAACTACACCGACACCGACGCGGCCCGCCGCGCCGTCTACGACTTCGCCGAGCCGACCGTCGCGATCATCAAACACGCCAACCCGTGCGGGATCGCCATCGCGGACGACATCGCCGAGGCCCACCGCAAGGCGCACGCCTGCGACCCGGTGTCGGCCTTCGGCGGTGTGATCGCGACCAACCGACCGGTCACCGTCGAGCTCGCCGACCAGATCGCGGAGATCTTCACCGAGGTCGTCGTCGCGCCGGGTTACGAGCCGGGAGCCGTGGACATCCTGTCCCGCAAGCCGTCGATCCGCGTACTGGAGTGCGCGCCGCCGCCGCACCAGCGCGGCGTCGAGCTGCGCCAGGTGACCGGCGGGCTGCTGCTGCAGTCCCGCGACGCGCTGGACGCGGCCGGGGACGAGCCGTCGGCCTGGACGCTGGAGGCCGGCGCGCCGGCGGACGAGGCGACGCTCGCCGACCTGCGGTTCGCCTGGCGGGCGGTCCGCGCCGTGAAGTCGAACGCGATCCTGATCGCCGCCGGCGGGGCGACCGTCGGGGCTGGCATGGGTCAGGTGAACCGGGTGGACGCGGCCCGGCTCGCGGTCACCCGCGCCGGGGACCGCGCGAAGGGTGCCGTCGCCGCGAGCGACGCGTTCTTCCCGTTCCCCGACGGTTTCCAGGTGCTGGTCGACGCCGGGGTGCGGGCCGTGGTCGAGCCGGGTGGATCGGTCCGCGACGAGCTCGTGGTCGAGGCCGCGCGGGAGGCGGGCGTGACCCTGTACTTCACCGGCGTGCGGCACTTCGCGCACTGACCCCTGGGGCGCACTGACCCCTGGGGGCGCTGGCCCCTGGGGGCGCTGGCCCTGGGGGCGCGCTGACCCACGAACGGGTCACGGGCGCACGGCTGGATCATCGGCGAGGTGGGTCCCGGCGGAAGGACGAGCGGCCGGTGGGGAAGAACCTCACCGGCCCGCGCCGGGCCCGCCTCGTCGGTTCCGCCCACCGCCACCACCGCCGTCACGCCGGCCGGCGCGACGTTCACGCCTCGTGCGCGCGTCATGAGGCAGTGCGCGATCGTCCCCCGTCCCCCCGTTCGAGCCAGGGGGCCTGGGGGTCGCGCCTTGCTGGTCTTTGGCGCCGGCCGGCGGAGGCTCCCGCTCCCGGCCTGGTTCCGCGTGGGGTTCTCCTGGACTGGCCGCCGGGTCCGCAAGAGGGCGCGGGGTGCCCGGCGGCCGGTCGAGGAGAAGGTGGCGGTCGGCGCCAGAGCTTCAGACGCTCGTCGACTCCGCGGCCGTCGTGCCCCGCCGCGCCGCCGGGCTCGTGGCACCCGTCGTCGTGGTGGTGGCGCCGGCGGCCGGGGTGGTGCTGCCGCTGGCGGCGGCGCTGGCCTGGCCGCCGGGCACGTCGCTGTTCGGCACGTAACGCTGCGAGACCCAGTCGAGCGCCTCGCGCCACGAGGCGCCGTAGAGAACGGAGATTCGATCCGCGGTCTGGCGCGCCAGCGCCTGGACGAACACGCGGTCGTCGCTGTCGAGATGCCGGGCGTCCCCGAAGGTCTCCCACGCCCGGAACATCAGCTCCTGAAGCTTCTTGCTGTGTGGCGACTCGTCTGCCACGTCACGCTCCTCCTGCTGTGGGACCTGACGGGGCAGTCTGCCCTAGTCCGGGTGAGCGCCGCGCGGTGGGGGTGCTTAAGGGGCAAAGGAGGCGCGACAATGTCCTTTCTTCGCGCCTCCGGCGGCGCCGTCCGCAGAGGCCCTACGCGGGTGGGTGTGCCCGGTAGTGGCCTCCCTCTTTACACTGCGGGCGTGGCCGGACTGGGCGTGACGCGAGGCCGGCGGCCGGCGCCGCCCGCCGCGCCTCATTCGGCGGCCGGTGGTTCCGCCCCGCGGCCCGGCTCGCGAGCCCAGGCGAAGGCGCTGCGGGCAGCGGAGCGCCGAAGCCGGTCGCCCTGGTTCGTGCGGCAGCTCGTGCTGACCGCGGCGCTGGCCGGCGTGACGCTCAGCCTGGTCATGGTCGTGCAGCAGCGGTGGCGGCAGGGCCTGTTCGGTCTCGGCGCCGTGCTGCTGGTGATGACGCTGGCGCGCCTGGTCCTGCCCACGCGCAGTGTCGGGATGCTCGCGGTGCGGGGTCGGCTGTTCGACGCCGCCACACTACTGATCATGGGCTGTGCTGTGATTGGCCTCACCCTGTTGGTCCCGATCCCCCCTCCGTAAGGGCCACCCCGTCGGTCGCCGTCACGAAGTGTCAGCCCAGCTCGAAGCGAGCGGGACTACCGTTAGGTAGCCAGACGCACCAGACGCGAAGCGGAGTAGCGGTGACAGAGTCAGCAATCATCTATACGTTCACCGACGAGGCGCCAGCCCTGGCGACGTACTCGTTCCTCCCGGTGATCCAGGCTTATGCCGCTACTGCTGGTGTCCCCGTCGAAAGTCGTGACATCTCCCTGGCCGGTCGGATCATCGCGACGTTTCCGGACTACCTCGACGAGTCCCAGCGCATCGGCGACGCGTTGGCCGAGCTCGGTGAGCTGGCCCTGCGGCCCGAGGCGAACATCATCAAGCTGCCGAACATCTCGGCGTCGATCCCGCAGCTGAAGGCGGCGGTCGCCGAGCTGCGGGGCAAGGGCTACGCCCTGCCGGACTACCCGGACGACCCGAAGACCGACGAGGAGCGCGACGTACGCGCCCGCTACGACAAGATCAAGGGCAGCGCGGTCAACCCGGTGCTGCGCGAGGGCAACTCCGACCGACGAGCTCCCGCCTCGGTCAAGAACTACGCGCGCACCCACCCGCACAAGATGGGTGCCTGGAGTGCCGACTCGAAGACCAACGTCGCGACCATGGGTCACGACGACTTCGCCAGCACCGAGAAGTCGGCCGTCATCGACTCGGACGGCGCGCTGCGCATCGAGCTGGTCGGCGCGGACGGCGTCACGACCGTGCTGAAGGAGACCGTCAAGGTCCTCGCCGGTGAGGTCGTCGACACCGCCGTGCTGCACGTCGGACCGCTGCGCGCCTTCGTCACCGAGCAGATAGCCCGCGCCAAGGCCGAGGACGTGCTGTTCTCCGTGCACCTGAAGGCCACGATGATGAAGGTCTCGGACCCGATCATCTTCGGCCACGTCGTGCGCGCGTTCTTCCCGAAGACGTTCGCCGCCTACGGCGACACGCTCGCGGCCGCCGGCCTGAACCCGAACGACGGCCTCGGCGGCATCTTCGGCGGCCTCGCCGCGCTGCCCGACGGCGAGGCGATCAAGGCCTCGTTCGACGCCGAGCTGGCCGAGGGCCCGGCGCTCGCGATGGTCGACTCCGACCGGGGCATCACCAACCTGCACGTGCCGAGCGATGTCATCGTCGACGCCTCGATGCCGGCGATGATCCGCACGTCCGGTCACATGTGGGGCCCGGACGGCAAGGAGGCCGACACGCTGGCGGTGCTGCCGGACAGCAGCTACGCCGGCGTCTACCAGGTCGTGCTCGACGACTGCCGGGCGAACGGTGCCTACGACCCCGCCACGATGGGATCAGTGCCGAACGTCGGCCTCATGGCCCAGAAGGCCGAGGAGTACGGCAGCCACGACAAGACCTTCGAGATCCCGGCGGACGGCACCGTACGGACCGTCGACCTGTCGGGTGCCGTGATCCTGGAGCAGCCGGTCTCCAAGGGCGACATCTTCCGGATGTGCCAGGTCAAGGACGCCCCAATCCAGGACTGGGTGAAGCTCGCCGTCGCTCGCGCCCGTGCCACCGGCGACCCGGCCGTGTTCTGGCTCAACGAGGACCGCGCACACGACGCCCAGCTGATCAAGAAGGTTCGGGCCTACCTGCCGGAGCACGACACCGAGGGCCTGACCATCGAGATCCTGTCGCCGGTCAAGGCGACCGCCTACTCGCTCGAGCGGATCCGCCGCGGCCTCGACACGATCTCGGTCACCGGCAACGTGCTGCGGGACTACCTGACCGACCTGTTCCCGATCCTGGAGCTGGGCACCAGCGCCAAGATGCTCTCGGTCGTCCCGCTGATGGCCGGCGGTGGCCTGTTCGAGACCGGTGCCGGCGGCTCGGCGCCCAAGCACGTCCAGCAGCTGGTCAAGGAGAACTACCTGCGCTGGGACAGCCTGGGCGAGTTCCTGGCCCTTGCCGTCAGCTTCGAGCAGTTCTCGAACGTCACCGGCAACGCCCGGGCCAAGGTGCTTGGCGAGACGCTCGACCGGGCGACCGGCACGTTCCTGGACGAGAACAAGTCGCCGGCCCGGCGCGTCGGCGGGATCGACAACCGTGGCAGCCACTTCTACCTGGCGCTCTACTGGGCCCAGGAGCTCGCCGCGCAGACCGCGGACGCGGAGCTGGCCGCCGCCTTCGCGAGCTTCGCGAAGACGCTGGCCGAGCAGGAGACGACGATCGCCGCCGAGCTGCTCGCCGTGCAGGGCTCGCCGGCCGAGATCGGCGGCTACTACCAGCCGGACCCGGCCAAGGCCACCGCGGTCATGCGTCCGTCGGTGACCTTCAACGAGACCCTCGCGGCACTGACCGTCTGACGGTCAGCTAACGGTCGACACGCCGGCCGCTCCCGCCCCGGCCCGGGGCAGGGGCGGCCGACGCCGTCTCCGGGGCATCGCCCCCCTGGCCGGCGCCGGCCCCGTCGCGGCCGGCC
This sequence comes from Pseudofrankia saprophytica, assembly GCF_000235425.2. Lineage (NCBI taxonomy): Bacteria > Bacillati > Actinomycetota > Actinomycetes > Frankiales > Frankiaceae > Pseudofrankia > Pseudofrankia saprophytica. The sequence goes on along the minus strand of NZ_KI912266.1, from coordinate 308,312 downwards.
CCCTCGCGGCTGACGCCGCGGCCCGGGTGGCGGCGCGGAACGACCCGACGGAAGCGATCAGCGACCCAGCGTCGATTGTCCTGCTCGGGCTCGGCATCGTCGGGCCCGCCGTGCTGGCTGGGCCTCCCGCCGTTGCCGGCGGGTTCCGCCCGCTCGGGCTGGCGGTCGCCGCTGGTTTCCTCCCGTTCCTCGTCGGCCTCCTGGCCCTCCTGGCCCTCCTGGGCGTCAGCGGCGCCTTGCGCGCCGGCGCCGTCCGCCTGGCCGGCGCCACCTGCCTGGTTGTCGCCATCCTCCTGGCCCGAGTCACCTGGCTGGCCCGAGTCACCTGGCTGGGCCGCGTCGGCGCGCCGGCCGGCGGTGCCGGACGGGCGGATGTCCGAGTTGCCGGGGGCGGTGACCGCCCACGCCGCGACGAAGAGTATCCAGCGCATCAGGATGTTGATCCAGATGAGCAGACCGACGATGACGGCGAACGTGCCGTACACCGGGTTGCCGGTCGTCTTGCCGACCAGCCAGGTGCCGACCAGCTTGAACGCCTCGAGACCGACCGCGCCAAGCAGCGCCGCCCGCACCACCGCCCGCCGGTTCGTCTCCTTCGGCAGCCGCCAGAACAGGTACAGAAAGACCAGCGTGTCGGCGATCAACGCGAGCAGGAAGCCCAGCAGCCCGGCCAGCCAGGCCGCCGCGGAGCTGCCTTCCAGGCCTGTCACCCGCAGTAGCACCCCGTTGGCCAAGGTCGCGACGCTGGTGAGCGCCAGCGACACGATGAGCAGCAGGCCCAGGCCGGCGAGGACGCTGACATCGCGCAGCCGCCGGGTGATCAGGTTGCCCGCGTCGGTGCTCTGGTGCCACATCAGCCGGATCGCGTCGCGCAGCGCGGAGACGCACGCCACGCCGGCGAGCACCAGACCGACGAGACCGATGAGCCCGACACCGATCTTCGCCGAGCCGAGGCTGGACACGTTCAGCTTGTCGGCGAGCCCTGGCAGGTAGCCGTTGATCTGCTTGACGATCTCCTGCTTGACGTCGGGATTCACGGCGACGACGAAGCCGATGACGGCGTATATCAACGCGATGATCGGAAAGAATGACAGGAAGGCGAAGTAGGTGACGCCGGCGGCCAGCCGATCGCCACCGTCGGACGTGTATCGGCCATAGGCGCGGATCGCATGGTCCAACAGCGGGATCCGCCGGCGTGTCGTCGAGACACCGCCGGACACCCCGCGCCAGGTCGCGCCGAACGCCCCGCGGATGTCTGTCACGCAGCGTGCATACCCCTACGGCGCCGATGCGCAACATTCCCTAGGCCACATAAACAGGCTCAGGGGCACCTTGGTCTGGTCGGGTGTGCGTAGTCCGACGGTGGGGTGCTCGGCCCGCGGTGCCTCAGCCTGGCCGTGCTTCGGCGAGGACGGCGTCGGAGAAGGGCGGCCACGCGTCGAGGGCCCAGTGGCCGAAATCGCGGTCGGTCAGGCAGACGCAGGCGACGCCGGCGACCGGGTCCACCCACAGGAACGTGCCCGAGCGGCCGAAGTGGCCGAACGTGGCCGGCGAGCTCGTCGTCCCGGTCCAGTGCGGCGTCTTGCGGCCGCGCAGCTCGAAACCGAGCCCCCAGTCGTTCGGCCGCTGCATCCCGAAGCCGGGCAGCACCCCGTCCAGTCCAGGGAAGGCGACCGCCGTCGCCGTGGCGAACGTCTCGGCCGCGAGCAGCGCCGGCGACAGCAGCTCGGCGGCGAACGCGGCGACGTCGTCGACCGTCGACCAGATCCCATAGGCGGGCGAGGACTCCAGCACGGACGACGTCATCCGGAGCGGCGCGAACACCGCCTCGTCCAGATAGGGGGCGAACCCGATGCCGGTGGCGGCCTCCAACGCCCGCCCAAGCTCCTCGAAACCGGTATTGGAGTAGATCCGGCGGGTGCCCGGGCGGGCGAGCACCCCCGTCCCGGAGAACGCGAGACCAGACGCATGGGCGAGCAGGTGAGCGACGGTGGAGCCCTCCGGGCCGGCCGGGTCGTCGAGAGCGAAGGCGCCTTCCTCGACGGCGACCAGCGCCGCATAGGCGGACAGCGGCTTCGACACGGACGCCAGCCGGAAGCGGGCCGTTACGTCGCCGACCTCGGCCACCCGGCGCACCGACCCGTCGGCGCCGCGCGCGAGCACCGCCGCCGCGACCTGGGGGACGGGCCAGTCGGCAACCTGCTTGAGCGCCTCCACGATCCGCACTCTATGGACAGGACGCGCCAGGGGGTTGGAGTCGGGCGGGCAGCCGGCCTCGGCTGTTTCGGGGATCACAGGGCAGCCTCGTGGCCGGGCACCGGGAGCTCCGGGTCGGAGCACCGGCTGCCAGACTGGGCTGATGCGCCGCGTTCGTGCCCACCGCGGTGCCGTGACGGCCCGTTCGACCGCCGTCGTGGTCCCGGCCTCCGCCGGGACCGTCGTCGCGGCGTCCGTCCCGACCGTGCCAACCGTGCCCGTCTCCTCAGTCGCCCCAGCCGCCGTCCCGACCGCTAGGACCGCCCGATGAGCGCCGCAGCCGCCACGACGCCCGACCAGTCCGTACCCCACGCCTCCCCGCGCCGTCCGGCCGAATCCGCCGAGGCGCCGGCGGTGCCGGTCGGCGACCTGGCGGAGCTGCGCGGGCGCCTCGTCGACGTGCTGGTCGTCGGCGGCGGCCCCGCCGGGGCGGCCGCGGCGCTGGCGGCGCTGCGCCACCGCCCGGACGCCACCGTGGTGATCGCCGACCTGGCCGCCTTCCCGCGTGACAAGACCTGCGGCGACGGCATCGCGCCGCACGGGCTGGACGTGCTGCGCGAGCTGGGGGTGCCCGACGCGGCCGCCGGCTTCCGGTCGGTCGACCGATTGCGCCTGCGCACCCCCGGCGGCGCCGAGGTCGCCACCCCGTCGAGGCGGGCCGCCCATGTCATCCCGCGGAAGGTGTTCGACGCCCGGCTCGTCGCGGCCGCCGCCGCTCGCGGCGCGCGCGTCGTCCGCCACCGGGTCCGTGAGATCGCGGTCACGACCGTCGACGGCGCGCCTGCCGTCGTCGTCGACGGTGGGGCGCTGGCCGCCCGCGTGCTCGTCGGCGCCGACGGCGCGAACTCGGTGGTGCGCCGGGCGCTCGGCATCGAGATGAACCCGCCGGACTCGCTGGCGATCGCGGTCAGGGCCTACGCGGACGCACCCAAGGCCGACGTGCCGCCCGAGCAGTACATCGAGATGACCGACGAGGGCTGGCCGGCCTATGCCTGGTCGTTCCCGATCGGTGACGGGCGGGCGAACATCGGTTTCGGGATGCTGCGTTCTCAGCTGGACGTGCAGACCGCCCGAATCGACCCGGGCGCAGGCCGTGGCGCCAGCCTTGGCGCCGGTGGCGTCGCGGCTGGCGGCGCGGCCACGTCGGGCCGGGCGGTGCTGCACGGGACGCTCGCGAAGATCCTGCCCGAGCAGCCGGCCTATCCCGGCACGCTGCGCGCGCACCATCTGCCGATGTCGACCTGGCGGCCCCGCCAGCCCGACGGCCAGGTCCTGCTCGTCGGCGACGCGGCGTCGCTGGTCAACCCGCTGACCGGCGAGGGGATCTACTACGCGCTGCTGTCCGGCTCGCTCGCCGGCGACGCGGCGATGCGGGCCGTCCTCGACGGTCGGCCGGCCAGTGTGGGGGCCGCCTACCGGCGCGCGCTCGCCGGCGAGCTCGGCCGTCATCTGCGGCACACAGCGCTGCTCGCGGGCCTGGCCGGCCGGCACCGCGTGCTCATGGACGCGGCCGTGCGTTCCGCGAGCCGGCGTACCGAGCTCTACGACACCCTTGTGGAGATCGGCCTGGGCCGGGGCACCATTCCAACGGCCTCGCTCACCCGGTTGGCCGCTCGACGGCTGCTTCCCCACCGCGCGGCCACGCCTGGTTCTGTCTGAGACCACTCGGACTGAGACCGCTCGGGCCTAACCTCCCGAAGGGGCCGAAATCCGCCCGAGAACTGGCGGGCGACGTCGGCTAGAGGACCAATATCACGGTGGCCCCGGGTGGGGAGGCCGGCGCGCGGCCGTTATCCTTGACAAAGACCTGTCGGATCCTCTAGCGAGGACGACCGCGAGGAGGTGGCCGCTGTGAGTTCTAGCGGGTGCTCTAGTTACGGCCACCTCCACCCGACGCTCGACGAAGGGTACGCGGCGTAGCAGCAGCCAGGGCCGGTCAGCCATGACGAGGCCCGGCTCCCGTTCTTCTCCGGGTGCGACCTGCTCGCGCCCGACGCCGCACGCCCCAGCAACGTCCAGCGTCCTGCCTGGGTGGGGTTGGCCGACCAGATGACAGTTCGGCCCGGACCGCCACCGTGCGGCCTGCTCTCGACGTGCGCGCCCGACCGGCTTCGGCCGGTGGTTCGGTGCGCGGAACGGGGACCCCTATGAGCATCACGACCACGGCCAACCGCGTCGTGTCCCGCCGAGCGGCGGAGCGTCTTGACATTCCGGTGGCCAGCCGCGTGACGCTGCTGCCGCGACCGGTCAACCGCGAGGCGTTCAGTCGCGGCGCCGAGCGCATCGCCCGCTACCTCGGGACCGGGCGCTATCTGGCCATCCAGACGGTGATCGTGATCGTGTGGATCGCGCTCAACATCGCGATCCCGCTCATGCGCTGGGACCCGTACCCCTTCATCCTGCTGAATCTCGCCTTCTCCACCCAGGCGGCGTACGCGGCCCCGCTCATCCTGCTGGCGCAGAACCGCCAGGACGACCGGGACCGGGCGGGGCTCGCCGAGGACCGCGCGGCGGCGCTGCGGGCCAGGGAGGACACCGAGTTCCTCGCCCGGGAGGTCGCGTCGCTGCGGCTGGCGCAGAGCGACGCGGCGACTCGTCAGTACCTGCGGGGCGAGCTCGCCCACCAGCTCGACGACCTGCGTGAGGACCTGCGTGGCCTGGTCCTCGACGCGGTGCGTGCCACCCTGTCCGCGTCCGAGACCGTTCCGGCCGGTGCGGGGGCGCCCGGCAAGCTGGACGCCGGGCTCGAGCCGGCTGACACCGTGTCGACCGGGACGCAGGGGCGTCGCGGCGGACGCGGCGGTGACCGGTCCACGGGTGGCCGTGGCGGTGGCCGCCGCGCGAGCGGCGAGCGGCACCGGGCGGCGCCCGGTGCTCCGGCCGCCGCCGCCATGAGGGTGTCGCGCTCGAGCGGTCGCGGACCCGGCGGTGAACCGTTCGGTAATGCCGACCACGGTGGGTGACCCGGGGCGGATCGAGTTCGCGACGACACCGCCCCCCTTGTCTCGTTGTGGTGATCCCATCACGTAACGTAACAGCGTGAATGTTGCCAGCGCTCCCCATCACCTTCGGTGAGCGTGCGTCCGATCGCCAACGCGGCGGTCGCGGTCGTCTCCTTGCTGTTGGCGGTACTGGTGCCCGTGGTGCTGGGGCTCGCGGTACCGGGACTCCTGGTGCTCGGGAGTGGCCCCGCCGCCGCGGCGTCCCTGACCGGACCCCCGAGCGCGGCGGCGCCACCGGAAACCGGTCAGCCCAGGGCCGCGAGTCCGCTGCCGGCGGGTCTCGCCGCCGCGAGCTGGCTCGTCGCCGACGCCGGCACCGGGGAGATTTTGGCGGCCAGCGGCGCGCGCGTGCGCGACCTGCCCGCCAGCACGATGAAGATCCTCACCGCGCTCGTCGTGCTGCCGGCGCTCTCGCCCGACCTGATGGTCACGGTGGGCAAGGACGCCGCCGAGGTCGACGGCACCAAGGTCGGGCTCGTTCCCGGCCAGCGCTACCTGGTCCGCGACCTGGCCACGGCGATGATGATCGCCAGCGGCAACGACGCCACGCTCGCTCTGGTCGACGCCGCCGGCGGCCGCGAGGCCGTGCTGGCCAGGATGAACGCGCTGGCCGCCGCGCTCGGCGCGACCGACACCGTCGCCATGGACCCGACCGGCCTCGACGCGCCGGGGCAGCTCACCTCGGTGCGTGACCTCGCCGTCCTGGGGCGGGCCGCGATCGCGGAGCCCGCCGTGAGCCGGTACCTCACCATCCCGCGCGCGTCGCTGCCCACCCGCGACGGCGGCCGCTTCGAGATCCAGAACCACAACCTGCTGCTCGGCACCTACGAGGGCACCCTCGGCGTGAAGAACGGATACACGGTCGCCGCCGACGCGACCTACGTCGGGGCCGTCCGCCGGGGCGGGCGGACCCTCGTCGTGGCGCTGCTGCGGACCGCGCCGAACTACGCCACCGACGCCCGCGCCCTGCTCGACTGGGGCTTCGCGAACGACGGTCTGGTCGATCCCGTCGGCGAGCTGCCCCCGGCTCGGGCCGTGGGCGCCCGCCCGGGTGCCGACCGCGCCCGGGCCGCCGGCGCGCCTGGCGGCACCGGGCGCGAGGACGCCGGGCAGCGGACCGACGGGGACGGGTACACCGCGCCAGCGGGCGCGGGCCGGGAGCCGCCGGCCGCCGGCAGTCCCGACGAGGGGCACACGGCCGGCGGGGGGGTCGGCTGGGTCACCTGGATGGCGCTTGGCCTGACCGTCCTCGCCAGCGTCCTCACGGCGCTCACCCGTCGCCGCCGGGCCCGGGCCCGGCCGCACCCGTCCCGTGCCCGCCGGCCTCGCCACCTGGCCCATCCGCGTGGTGCCCGCCACCGGCAGGCCCAGCACTGGCACGCCCCGCAGGACCGGCACCGTCCGGCGGGCCGGCAGCCGACGCCGCGCCAACGTCCGCCCGTCGAGACGAACGACGGCTCGGTCACCCGCCGGCGCCGGGAACCGGACGCCCGTCCCTGAGCGATGACGGCTGGCCGCCCCGCCGGCCCGGCCTGGCGGCTGCGAAGGTGGAGGCGTGACTCTGTCGAAGCGTGCGTCCTGGTTCCTGGTCGCGGTGGGTGTGTGGTCGTGGGTGATCTGGCCGACCTTCCTGCGCAACATCTGGAAGGACGACCGTTCCTGGCACGACGGCCCAACCGGTTTCTTTCTGGTCCATCTCGTTCTGACGATCGTGTCCCTCGCCGTCGGGACCGCCGTCGGCTGGCTCGGCGTCCGCGGTCTGCGCGGCTCCACCCGCGCCGCCGTCGACACAGCCGCCGTCGACACAGCCGCCGTCGACGCGGCCGCGCTCGACGCGGCCGCCCTCGACGTCAGTCGTGGGCGGCTGTCCGGGCGGTGAGCAGGCCGGCATAGCCGAGCATGCCCAGACCTGCCAGGACGTCGATCCCGCGCACCGCCCGCGGCGACAGCCGCCGGCGGGTCAGTGCGGTCACCCCGGCCAGCAGGCTCACCGAGGTCAGGCTGCCGAGGCCGATGCCCACCACCAGGGCGATCGCCCCGCTCGTCGTGGCCGTGGCCCCGGCCACCGACGCTCCCGCGAACAGCGCCGCCCACGACGCGATCGTCAGCGGGTTCGACGCGGTGGCGCCCAACGCGGTCACGAACGCCCGCCGCGGCGCGGCGACCTCCAGCTCCGTCTCGCCGCCGGCGCGGACCCGCAGCGCGCTCCACACCGTGCGCAGCCCGAGCACGGCGAGCACACCCGCCCCGCACAGCCCCAGCACGGTCCGCAGGCTGGTGATGGTCAGCACGGGAGCGGCCCCGGCCGCGCCCGCGGCGGCGTAGAGCAGGTCCATCGTGGCGATTCCCGCGCCGATGGCCAGCCCGGTCGTGAAACCGCTGCGCAACGTGGACCGGATCAGGAACAACGACATCGGCCCGATCTGCGCCGCGACCAGCAGCCCCAGCGCCAGCCCGACAAGCAATGCGTGCATGCCGTCATACCCTGGCCGCCGTTCCCAGCGGTGTCGAAGCGATTTCCGCCGGCCCGCCGGGCTGGCGGCCGCCCGGTCAACCCCTGTACGCACAGGACCCGCGGGCGGCCGGCGGTGAGCTGTCGCACGCATGCGATAGACAGGGCCGGGACGGGCGAGGTGATGACGATGCCAGCACAGGCGGATGCCGCGGCGGGCACGGAGCCGGGCACAGCGGTGAGTACGGACGCCGCCCCGGCCGCGGAGATGTTGTCGGTCGGTCCTGAGGCGGCCGGGGTTCCTGCTCGGTCGGCGCGGGCGGTCGGGGAGGTCCGTTCCTCGGGCGGGCGGGAGCGGGCCGAGGAACTGCTGCGGCAGCTCGCCGGCCCGCACGCCCGGCTGCGCGCGGACCAGTGGCAGGCGATCGACGCGCTGGTGAACGGGCGCCAGCGGGTGCTGCTGGTTCAGCGCACCGGATGGGGCAAGTCCGCCGTGTACTTCCTCGCGACCGCGCTGCTGCGGGAACGGGGCGCCGCCGCCTCCCACGGCTCCGCGCCGACCGCCACGCCCGCCGAGCCGGTGCCCGACGAGCCCTGGCCGGACGAGCCGGCGGACCCGGACGACTTCTACGGGGACGGCGGTTACGACAGCGCGTACGACGAGGCCGGGCCGGCCGACTACGACGAGAGCTCCGTTCCGCCGGTGCCGGACGATCTGGCAGCGGGCTGGGCCGCCGGCGAGCTCGGCGCGGCCCGGCGGCCGGCGTGGGCCGCGGCCGCGCGCGACCACGCCCCCAAGGGGGCCACGGGAAGCATGCCGGGACAGCCGCGTGCCGCCTCCGGCCGGGTTGGGCCCACCGTCATCGTCTCGCCGCTGCTCGCGCTGATCCGCAACCAGGCCCAGGCCGCGGCGCGGCTGGGCATCCGAGCCGGTGAGATCCACTCCGGCAACGTGACCGAGTGGGACGAGGTGTACGCGGCGCTGCGCGCCGGCGAGCTCGATGTCCTGCTCGTCGGGCCCGAGCGGCTCAACAACCCGTCGTTCCGGGAGGACTACCTGCCCGAGCTCGCCGCCACCACCGGCCTGCTCGTGATCGACGAGGCGCACTGCATCTCCGACTGGGGCCACGACTTCCGTCCCGACTACCGCCGGCTGCGCACGCTCATCGCGGGCCTCGGCGCCGGCGTGCCGGTCCTCGCGACGACCGCGACGGCGAACAGCAGGGTCGTCGACGACGTCGCCGAGCAGCTCGGCGGCACCGCGGGGCGAGGCGGGGCCGCCGCCGACGGCGGGGGCGATCGGGCGGGGGAGGCCGAGACGCTGGTGCTGCGGGGCTCGCTGGACCGGGAGAGCCTGCGGCTGGCCGTCGTCGAGCTGCCGTCGGCCGAGGCCCGGTTCGGCTGGCTCGCCGAGCACCTCGACCGGCTGCCCGGCTCCGGGATCGTCTACACGCTCACCAAGCCGGCCGCCGAGGAGCTGACCGTCTTCCTGCGCGCGCGGGGCTTTGCCGTCGCCGTCTATCACGGTGGCACCGAGGCGGCCGAGCGCATCGCGGCGGAGGAGGACCTCCTCGCCAATCGGGTGAAGGCGCTGGTCGCGACCTCGGCGCTCGGGATGGGGTTCGACAAGCCCGATCTCGGTTTCGTCGTCCACGTCGGCGCGCCGAGCTCGCCGATCAGTTATTACCAGCAGATCGGCCGGGCCGGCCGCGCCGTCGAGAAGGCGGAGGTCGTGCTCCTGCCGGCCGCCGAGGACCGCGACATCTGGAAGTACTTCGCCGACACCTCCTTCCCGCCGGAGGCGGTCGTGCGCGACGTGCTCGCCACCCTCGGCCAGGCGGGCAGGACGATGTCCACGCAGGCGCTCCTGGCCGCGGTGAACATCGGGTCGGGCCGGCTCGAGTCGATGCTGAAGGTTCTCGACGTCGACGGCGCGGTCCGCCGGGTGAAGGGCGGCTGGACGGCGACCGGGCAGCCGTGGCACTACGAGGCGGAGCGCTATGCACGTCTTTCCGTGGCCAGGGCCGCCGAACAGCGGGCGATGCTCGACTACATCGCCACCACCGGCTGCCGGATGGAGTTCCTGCGCCGCCAGCTCGACGACCCGTACGCCGCGGCGTGCGGGCGCTGCGACCGGTGCACCGGTCAGTCCTGGGACACCGCGGTGTCCCAGGCGGCGCGGGAGCTGGCGCGCGCCGAGCTGCGCCGCCCCGGCGTCGTCGTCGAGCCGCGCAAGATGTGGCCGACCGGGATGAAGACGCTGGGGGTGAGCCTGTCGGGGCGGATCCCGGCCGGCGTCGCCGCCGAGCCGGGCCGGGCGCTGGCCCGGCTCAACGACATCGGCTGGGGCAACCGGCTGCGCCCGATGTTCACCCCGGGCAGCGCGGACGGGCCGGTGCCCGACGACCTGGTGGATGCGGTCGTCACCACGCTCAAGGCCTGGGACTGGTCGCGCCGCCCCGCCGCCGTGGTCGCGATGCCGTCACGGTCCCGGCCCCAGCTCGCCGCGAGCCTCGCCGGCCGGATCGCCGCCGTCGGCCGGCTGCCGCTGCTCGGGGCCCTCGACCGGATCGCCGACTCGCCACCGGCCGGCACCGTCCACAACAGCGCGCACCGGCTCGCCGGCCTGGTGGGCGCGTTCGCGGTCCCGCCGGCCGTCGCCGCCGGCCTCGGCCGGGCCGGCGGCCCGGTTCTCCTGGTCGACGACCTCATCGTCACCGGCTGGACGATGACGGTGGCTGCCCGCCTGCTCCGGGAGGCCGGCGCCCCCGCCGTGCTCCCGTTCGCCCTCGCGCTGGAGACCGGGTGACGTAGGCCCCGCCGAACCGCGCCACAGGTGGCGAGGCGGGACAATCGGCCGATGGGCATGGACGTGCTGATCCGACCGGCTGAGGACGACGACTGGCCGGGGATATGGCCGTTGTGGCACACGGTGGTCGCCGCGGGCGAGACCTATCCCTATGACCCGCAGACGTCGAGCGAGGCGGGCCAGGCGATGTGGTTCGCCGCGCCGCCGGCCTACACCTGGGTAGCCGTCACCCCGGATGGCCGGTTCGTCGGCACCTACCAACTCACGCCGAACCAGAGCAAGCTCGGCGACCACGTCGCGAACGCGAGCTTCATGGTCGCGGCCGAGGCGCGCGGCCTGGGCGTCGGGCGCCAGCTCGGTGTGCACTGCCTGGACGCGGCCCGCGCGCTCGGTTACCGGGCGATGCAGTTCAACGCAGTGGTGACCACCAACATCGCCTCGCTACAGCTGTGGCGCTCGCTCGGCTTCATCATCGTCGGCACCGTTCCCCGCGGTTTTCGGCACGCCGTCCACGGCGAGGTCGATATGCACATCATGCATCGTTTCCTTTGACCTGCCCCGGTCTCGACAAGTGCCGTTTCGATGGCTGTGCGCCGCCGCGCGGCCCGGTCCTGGATGATTCTCGCGGGCTATCGGCCCGGCCACTGACGGACGCCGGCGCCGGCGCGTGGCGTGGGCCTGGGTCGTATACCGAGGCCGAGATGACCAGCGCGTCATCTTCCTAGAAGGATGTATGCGCCACGCGGGCGCCGGTGTCGATTCCTGAAAAAGATATTGGGCGGGCGTCGTGCGACGGGTTCTGGCTCTGGGGCGAGGGCCCATCGTCCGGGGAGCGTCGGCGCGAACAGCTCGGAACACCTGGGGAACGACGCTGGCGGAGGAAGCGAACCTCTCCGTCGGTGTCGGCGCGGGCTGGCCCTGGAACCCGCTCCCACCGCGCCGGTACGCGTCGCGCGTCGACCGGCGGGTCGTGGGAACGGCTGCGCGACGGGCGGAACCGTGGCAGGTGAGCGCGGGTGGGCTGGCGCCGCGCGTCAGCCCGTGGCGGCCTGGCGTCGCCGCGCGCCGCGCGATGTCGGCCGCCGGGCCGGTGAGAACGAGCCGGCCCGGCCTTTCCGTGGTATGTGTCACATTTTTTCAGTCAACGCCAATCGTTGACGGCCGTCGGCCCCACCGAGTTGTCCGCGATTGGTCTGCGGGTTGTCACTCGTTGGTCCTTGAATTGGTGCCGAGCGTGCTCGCCCGCGCGTGTCCGTCCGGCCGGAATCCCACGTCCGGCGATCGTCCGCGGGCGGTCGCGTGACATCCGGATGCCTATGTATCGGCATTGTGAACTTAGTGGGGGCGGCCATGGACATCTGGCCGAGAGCCCCTAGCCTGGTTCCACGGCTTCTTCTGGCTCGCGGACAGGAAGGCGGCAGGACGGCATGGTGTGGGAAGAGGACAACCGCTGCACGGCGACCGTCATGGGCGGTGGCCGTGGTTATGTCGCGCACCGGTGCGGCAAGCGAGCGCTGCGCGGTGACCCCGAGGGCCTGTGCCGGGCGCATCGGCTCGAGCGTGAGGGCAGCCCCGAGACGGATGCCGAGGCGGAACGTCGCTGGCGGGACCAGAAGGCCGCCGAGCGGCGTCTGTGGGAGCTGTGCCGCCACCTCACCGACTTCTACAGCCTGCCGGTCGACCTCCAGTACGACGAGGCCGACCCGACCCACCCGCCGACCGGCCGTCTGATCATCGAGCCCGAGGACCTGCTCCGGGTGCTGCGAGCCCAGGACCTGATGCCCCGCGCCAGCTGACCTGGCACGGCCCCAGCGCGTCCACCGGAAGATCGCCGCGAAAGCCCTGAAGCTGGCAAGTCCTGAAGCCCGGCGCTGTCCCGCCTACCGTCGTCCCTGCCCACTGTCACCCCCGCCCAGCGTCGCCGCGTGACGCCGGGCTCCGCGATCGTGACGCGGCCATTCGGCGGAGGCCTGTCAGCGAACCGCCGTCCGTGGGCAATCCGCGTTCGTTCCACGCGACGGACCTATACGGCTTGTCCACGTGACGGACCATGCGACTGGCCCACATGACGGGCCCACGGAGCGGACGCCGTCGACGGCTCCCGCCGCCGACCCGACGGCTGGCCCGCTGCCACCGCCTCGCCTCTTGTCTGCGCGTGCCCCGTACCCGCCGCCTACCCCGGGGGGCAGAGCGGCGGCAGCGCCTCGCACGCCGCCGACGTCGGTACCGTCGGTGTCGCGGTCGGGCCGCCGCCCGATGGTTTGCCGGTCGGTGACTTGCTGGTGGACGCCGGGGTGGTGACCGGCGCGCTGGTCGGCGGAGTCGCCGGCGCGCTGGCCGTCGGCGTCGCGGTCGGCGTCGGCGGCGCGGTGGTGCGCGGCACCGCGCCGCGGCGGGTTGGCGTGACGGGCGGCCCGCTCACCGTCGGATCCCCGGCGGGCGGCGGCGAGAAGGCCGGCGCCGTCGTGGGCGCCAACGTCTCCGTGTTGTTCACCGTGATGGGCGCGACGTCGGACGGCTGGCTTCGATTGGTGAGCAGCAGGCTGACCGCGATCGCGGCGCCGACGACGACCGCGGCGGCGATCGCGGCGATCACCAGTGAACGTCTGTTGTCGCCGGAGCGACGCCGGCCGCCCTGGTTGCGCGCCCGGTGGAACGGCTCCTCCGCCGAGACCGCCTCGAGGCCGGAGAGCTCGTCCGAGTTGGTGCTGGAGATCTCCTCCTCGAGCGCGCGCAGATGGGCCGCGGCCAGTGGGGAGCCCACCGGCCGTCCCGCCCCGGCGCGCTGGGTCCCGTCGTCGTCCGTGCCGCTGACGTCCTCCAGCCCGGCGTCGCCACCGCCCTCGGCCCCGGCGATGGCCGGGCCGTTGACCACGAAGGCGGGGACCGGCTCGCTGTTGCGCGCGATCGGGACCAGCCGCTGGCGGATCTCGTCGGCGTTGGGGCGCTCCTCGGCGGCCTTGTCGAGCAGGTCGGCGAGCAGGGGGCGCAGCGGTCCCGCGTTGCGGAAGGGCCGGCGGCGGCCCTCGACGACCGCTGACAGCACGGCGTAGGTCTCCGGGCCCTCGTACGGCGGTGAGCCCTCCACGGCCGAGTACAGGGTCGCGCCGAGGCCCCACAGGTCGCTCGACGGGGTTCCCGACGACCCGCGGATCCGCTCCGGGGCGATGTAGGCCGGCGAGCCGACCAGCGCGCCGGTGCCGGTGAGCGTCATGTCGCCCTCGGTCGCGGCGATGCCGAAGTCGGTCAGCCGGACCCGGCCGTCGCGCCCGAGCAGCACGTTGCCCGGCTTGACGTCCCGATGCAGGACGCCCTTCTGGTGTGCGGCGCCGAGGGCCTCGATGAGCGCGAGACCGATCGCCGCGACCTGGCCAGGCGGGAGCGGGCCGTGGTTGCGGATGACGTCGCCGAGGCTCTCCGCGTCGACCAGCTCCATGATGATCCAGTGACGCTCCGCCTCCTCCGCGACGTCATGGACCGCGACGATGGAGGGGTGGTTCAGGCGCGCGAGCGCGCGCGCCTCACGCAGCACGCGGGCGCGGATCGCGTCCCGTTCGTTCTGCGCTCCGGCCAGGGGAACAAGGATCTCCTTGACCGCGACATGACGTTGGAGGACCTCGTCCTCACCACGCCACACGACGCCGGCGCCGCCACGACCGATCGGTGCGTCAAGGCGGTAACGTCCGGCGACGATGCTAGGTGTGCCGCTCCGGGAGGTCTCCGGCGGCACGCTCGCCGATCTGGCCATCCTGTCAAGTCTGACAGACTGGGTGATAGACGCGCACGGAGCCCTCCCAGGACGGGGGATTCTCGGGGCGGCGGGAGCCGCCTTCGTCGGCCAGCGCGAAGCGCGGCCTCGGGGAACCGCCAGCCGGGGCAGGCACTATGGCCTGCCGCGAGGCCGGATGGTGATTGGCCAGCGGGGCGCGCGGGCCCGTCAAGACGCCGGCCGGAACGAGGCGAACATCTGCTGCCTCAGCGGCTGGTCGACGGTCCATCGCTCTTCCCCGGTCTGCCAGTAGAGCAGGTATCCATGGCCGCCTCGGCTGGCGCCTCGGTCGAGCACATGGACCTTCCCCCCGTCCGTGCGATACGTGAACTCCAGGTCTGCCTCGGACGTGCCCTCGCCACCATCCGCCGGCGCGAGACGCACCTGCTGGAAGCCCGGGTAGCGCTGAGCATCACCGCTAAAGGCCGTCTCGAAGTTCTTCAGCCAGTCGTCGAGCACAGACCGGGGCGCCGACGCGAGACTACCGACCCGCAAGAACGTACCAGTGCCGGGATCGACGAAGTCGACCATTCCTGGGCCACCGGTGCCCACCTGGCGCTGCCACAACGCCGGGTAGGCGAGTGACCAGCCGCTCGGGTCCACATAGGAGACCCAGCCCGGCGGCGCGACCATCGGCGTCGAGTCGGTCGCCAGCGCCGCCGCGGCCGCATCGCCAGGGGTCGCGCCGTTCGCGACGGCCGCGGTGACCGGGGCCGTCGACTGGGCGTCCGGCTTGTCCCCGTCCGAGGACGAGAGCCGTACCACCAGCAGCGCCAGCGCGAGCACCACGATGAGCACCACCAGGATGATCATGACTCGGCGTTCCGCGTGCGACCGCGCGGTCTGCTGCGCCGAGCTCGGCCGCGCCGGCGGGCGCGGCGCCGGCCGGTCCGGCCACCCCGCGCCGCTGCGCTGGCTGGTGCCACCGCCGCCCGCTGGGCGGTCCGTGGCGGGCTCGTCGGCCCCGGGGGGTTCCAGGACCGGGGCCGACGTGGAAGCGCGGTCGATGACCGTCGTGCCCGGGGCCGAGCCGGCCATGGCGACCGTGCCCGTTCCTGTGCCCGCGTCAGCCATGGCGACCGTGCCCGCGTCGACGGCCGCCGTCTCTACGGGCCGCTCGTCGCTCGTCGCGCCGGTCGTCGCCGTGGGCGCCGGGGCGAACGCCGGCGCTGCCGGGCTCGCCGAGGGGGCGGCCGGCGGGCTGGTGACCGGCCCACCGCTCAGGACGGTCAGATCCGCCGGCGCGTCGGCCTCGGCGGGGGCGGGCGAGCCGGAGGTGTCCGTCTCGGGAACAGGTGTCGCCAGGAGGGCCGTCGCGCTCGCCTCGCTCTCCGCGCTCTCCGCGCCGCCGTGGACCTCGGAGGCGTCCCGTAGGACGCGGGTCGGGCCTTCCTCGGTCGACACCGCGGCTGCGGCGGTGGCTCCGGCCGTCGACGCCTGGGCGTCGACGGAGCCGGCCGC